>JAEVYR010000305.1 GCA_023392645.1 Chloroflexota bacterium
ACGAAGCTCCCAGCACACCGATCCCCGCCATGAGCAGGAACGAGAACGGGACGGACGACGAGAGCCCGAACAGCGTCCAGAGCACGCCCCAGCCCGCGGTGCTCAGCACGAACACCGCCCCCTTGTAGCGAAAGTCGCCGAGCGCGGCGATGATCAGCGACCCGGTCAGCCCGCCGACACCGGCGCAGGTCAGCAGCCAGCCCAACCCGGCCGCATCCAGCTCCAGGACGCTGGACGCAAAGGCGGGAATCATCCCCTGAAAGATTGGCCAGATCAGGATATTCGCGGCCAGCGTGATGAGCAGCACCGCCGCCGTCAGCCGGTTGGCGACGATGTCGCGGAACCCGCCCGTGAGCATGCGAAGAACCGACTCCGGGTGGGCGTGGCGCGTGCCCGTCAACGAGCGCAGCGGCCAGAGGGTCAGGAACGAGAATCCGTACCACGCGGTCGAAATCCACAGCGCCGCCGGCGCGCCGAAGGCGCTGATCATCGCGCCGCCGAGCGCGGGCCCGATGACCTGGGTGACATTGATCGCCATCGCATTCAGCGCGTTCGCATTGCTCAGGTTCTCGCGGCCGACCAGATCGAGCACCAGCGCCGACCGCGCCGGCTGCGATGGGGACTGGGCCAGCCCGATGGCAAAGCCCCCAAGTGTCAGCGCCCAGAACGGCGCCTGCCCGGCCGATACCAGCAGGGCAACCGTCGACACGGCCACGAGCGCCCAGAGACTGGCCACGAGCAGCAGCCGCACGCGGTTGACACGATCGGACAACACTCCCCCCAGCGGTCCGAGCAGCAACGGCGCGAGGCGAGCGGAGGTGAAGACGGCGAGCAGAAACTCCGAGCGAGTCGTTTCGAAGACGAGCCAGCCCAACACCAGCGTCTGTGTCCAGGCCCCGCCGAAGAAGAACATATTGGAGAACCACAGCAACCGGAACCTTGGGCTGTCCTGCAGCGAGGCGACGATCCGCAACGGGCCAGTGCGACCGCGGGGGGCAGCGCGAAGTGCCGGATTCGATGTGGGCTTCACGTCCTCTCCAGTCCCGCTGCATGCTGGCATCGTCGACACATCTCGCTCGCGGTCGCATCGTATACCGAAACCCGATGATTCGCGCGTTTTCGGCCGGTCTCGAAGCGATCCGCGGCTGGCTGCCGCGACCCGACATGGCAGCGTTTGGCGAGGCTGGCCAGCGAACGGTGCGGTCAACGAGAAACCCGCCCATTCGCAGGGCGGGTCTCCCGAGTTGGATCGCGTGTGCCTAGCCTACGCCCGACCGTCGGCCTGCTGGGCGCGCTTGCGGGCCTTGGCGCGCGCGTCCTGCGTCAGCAGCCGCTTGCGCAGCCGGAACGCCTTCGGCGTCACCTCCAGCAGCTCGTCGTCCTGCACGAAGTCGAGACACTGCTCCAGGCTCATCTCGGTCGGCGGCGTCAGCCGCACGGCGATGTCCGACGTGCTCGATCGCACGTTCGAGAACTTCTTGCCCTTGCAGACGTTGACCACCAGGTCGTCCGGCCGCGCGTTCTGGCCGACGATCATCCCCTCATAGACCTCGGTGCCCGGACCAATGAAGGTGATGCCGCGCTCCTGCGCGTTGGCGAGGCCGTTCGTCAGCGCCTGGCCAGTCTCCGAGGCGACCAGCGTGCCGGAGCGGGTGCGCGAGATCGCGCCCATCCACGGTTCGAAGTCGATCAGGCGCGACGACATCGTCGCGTTGCCCTTGGTTGCCGTCAGCAGCGCGCCGCGCAGGCCGATCAACCCTCGTGTCGGGATCGCGTAGACCAGCCGCACCATGCCGCGGCCGTCGTTGATCATGTCGAGCATGCGCGCCTTGCGCGCGCCGGTCAGCTCGCTGACGGTGCCGACGAACTCTTCCGGAAGGTCGATCGTGAGCTCCTCGATCGGCTCGGAAACGCCGCCGTCGTCCGCGATCCGAGTGATGACCTCAGGCCGGGAGACCTGGAACTCGTATCCCTCGCGGCGCATCGTCTCGATCAGGATCGACAGGTGGAGCTCGCCACGCCCGGCAACCGCGAAGATGTCCGGCTGGTCGGTCGGTTCGACCCGCAACGAGAGATTGGTCTCCAGCTCGCGCTGCAATCGCTCGCCGATCTGGCGGGAGGTGGAGTACTGGCCGTCCTGACCCGAAAACGGCGACGTCGAGACGCCGAAGGTGAGCTTGAGCGTCGGCTCGTCGATGTGCACCGCCGGCATGGCGTCCGGATGATCCGGATCGGTGATGGTGTGGCCGATCTTCGCCTCGGTGAAGCCCGTCAACGCGACAAGGTCGCCGGCGCGAGCAAGCTCGATCTCGCGCTTGCCGAGCCCTTCGAACGTCATCAGCGACGTGATGCGCTGGCGATCGACGATGCCGTCACCGGTCACCTGCGCCAGCACGTCGCCGGCATGCAGGGTGCCGCGATGGACGCGTCCGATCGCGATTCGGCCGCGATGCGGATCGTAATCGAGCGAGGTCACCCGCATCTGGACGGGTGCGTCGTCGTCGACCTCCGGCGCCGGCACGACCTCGAGGATCGTGTCGAGCAGGTTCTGCAGGTTGGGCTGGAGCGCATCCGGGCTGAAGCCGGCCTTGCCGTCCCGGGCGATGGCGTACAGCACCGGGAACTCGAGCTGCTCGGGCTCGATCGCGAGATCGAGGAAGAGGTCGTTGATCAGCTCCAGCACCTCGTCGATGCGGGCGTTGTTGCGGTCGATCTTGTTGATAACGACGATCGGCCGCAGTCCGAGGGCGAGCGCCTGGGAGAGCACCGTGCGCGTCTGCGGCATCGGCCCCTCGGCGGCATCGACCAGCAGCAAACAGCCGTCGGCCATATCGAGCACGCGCTCGACCTCGCCGCCGAAATCGGCGTGGCCGGGGGTGTCGATCACGTTGATCTTGACGCCGCGATACATGATCGCGGTGTTCTTGGCGAGGATCGTGATGCCGCGCTCGCGCTCCAGGTCGTTGGAATCCATGATCAGGTCGCCCGCGGCGGAGACGTCGCGGAAGATGTTGGATTGCTTCAACAGCCCGTCGACGAGCGATGTCTTGCCGTGGTCGACGTGGGCGATGATGGCGATATTGCGGAGATCGGTGCGAGTCGCGAGGGCGGTATCGGTCATGGGCATCAGGTATCCGGGGGTGGCCGTGCCGAGCGGCACGGGAAGCGGCGCGACGATGATCTGGCTCGGCGGTTGGGATCGTCGGAAAGAAACCGGGAGGTCACTCCTCCCAGAGGGGCCGCCTGTAAGCATACCATGGCCGGGTTATGTCGCGACGTGCGCGTCAGGCATGAACTCGCGCCACGCCGGTTGATGCGGGATGCATTCACGGCATTCTTCAGGTGACGCAGACCGCATGCGAACGACACGCAACATATCGGACGACGTGATCGCTGCCGCGCCAACAGTCAACGATGGTTCGAGGAAGCAGGCCAGCTCCATTGGCTCACGCGCCCGACCTCCGAGAACGGGGTTGTGCGCATCGTCAGTGATCCCCGATATCCGGGAGCCACGACACCTCCCGCACCGATGCCGGAACGGCCCGTATCACCATGCTTCGCTAGCCACACGCGACACGCGCTCGGTAAGCGACATGGTCATTGGCGCCGACAACCACCTTTACCTGATTCCGTAACTTCGGACCGATTCGCGGCACCGGGGCGCCCATACGCCGAGAACCGATGGAACGAGCGATGATCGGCCCGTCCGGCCAGCGCGACCTGCCCGAAGGAGCTATCCGCCGGCATCCCTCACGTTCCGCACCCCCCACGCGTCTATACTGTTGACGTAAGTGGGGCCTGTCTGCAACCGGGCACGACGCCGGCGAGGCCGGATGAGCACGGCGCATGGAGCTGCTGGAACGCGAGTCCAATCTGCGCGAGCTGGGCGACCTCCTCGACGACGCAACCCACCGCCATGGACGCATTCTCTTCCTCGGCGGCGAGGCCGGTGTCGGCAAGACGAGCCTCATCGAGACGTTTTGCGGGCAGGTCGAGCACGAGGTGGAGGCGATCCGCTCATCCTGCGATGCCCTCTCCACCCCTGGTCCACTGAGCTCCGTGCGACCCCACGCCTCGGCGCTCGGCATCGACTTCCACCCCCACCTGCGCGAGAGCCAGTTCCGCGACGACCTGTTCCACGCGATGTTCGACGCGCTCGACCGGCGGAGCGATCCCGTGCTGATGGTGGGCGAGGACGCGCACTGGTCCGACGATGCCTCGCTCGACCTGATTCGCTACATCGGGCGACGCGTCGAGCGCCTGCCCCTGCTCCTGATCGTTACCTACCGCGATGACGAAATCGGCCCGAATCACCCGCTGCAGCGCGTCCTCGGCGATCTCGCGACCGCGCCCGGATACCGGCGCCTGAGCCTCCATCCGCTGTCGGCGGACGCAGTGCGCCGGCTCTCCGGCGACAGCGGGCTCGACCCGATCGAGCTGCACCGGCAAACCGGCGGAAACCCGTTCTACATCACGGAGGTGCTGGCTACCGGCGGAGACAGCGTGCCCGCCACGATCAGCGACGCCGTGCTGGCTCGCGCCTCGCGGCTGACACCACCCGCCCGCGACGTCCTCAACACCGCCGCGGTGATTGGCGCCCGGATCGATGGCGACATGCTGCTGGGCATGGTCGGGCCAGCGCTGGACGAGATCGAGGAGTGCGTGAACAGTGGTCTGCTGCGGCCCGACGGCGACCAGCTCGCGTTCCGCCACCAGCTCGCCCGCGACGCAATCTACGAGGCGATCATCCCGCCGCGGCGCCGGCTGCTGCACGGCCGCGCGCTTGCCCAGCTTCGGGAGTTCCCCGACCGGCAACAGCACCTGGCGACGCTCGCCCATCACGCCGAGCTGGCCGGGGATCGCGCCGCGACGCTGGAGCTCGCGGTGGCGGCGGCCGAGCAGGCCAGGGATCTCGGCGCCCACCGCGAGGCGCAGCAGCAATATGCGCGGGCGTTGCGCCACGCGGGAACACTGCCGCCCTCCGAGCGCGCCGGGCTGCTGGAGGCCTGGTCCTACGAGTGCTACCTTACCCACGAGCTTGCCGACGCGATCGCCGGGCGCAAGGCGGCGCTGGAGATCTGGAGGGAACTCGGGAATCCCCTCAAGGAGGGGGAAAACCTGCGCGGGCTTTCGCGCGTCGCGTGGTTCGCGGGCCAGAACGCGGAGGCGAACGCGGCGGCCCAGGCCGCGCTCGACGTGCTGGAGCCGCTGCCGCCTGGCCCGCAGCTCGCCTGGGCCTACAGCAACATGTCCCAACTGCGCATGCTCGCGTCAGACATCGACGGCGCGATCGCCTGGGGCGACCGCGCGAGCGCGCTGGCCGAGCGCCTCGGCGAAACCGAGATCCTGGTCCACGCGCTCAACAACGTCGGCACGGCCCGGATGCAGGCCGGCGAGTCAGAGGGGCAGCGCCAGCTCGAGCGCAGCCTCGCGCTGGCGCTTGCGGACGGGCTCGACGATCATGTGGGCCGCGCCTGGGTGAATCTCGTCTCCAACGCGGTCATGCTCTACCAGCTCGATGCGGCATCGCGCTACCTGGACGATGGCATCGCCTACACCACCGAGCACGACCTGGACGCGTTTCGGGCCTACCTGACCGCGTGGCGGGCGGTGGCCAAGCTTCGCCGGGGCGATTGGCCCGGTGCGGAGCTCGACTGCGCAACGGTGCTCAGTCAGCCGCGCACGGTGGCGACCACCAAAATCGTCGCGCTGACGGCGCTCGGACGCCTGCGGGCACGCCGGGGCGAACCGGACGCGACGACACCGCTGCAGGATGCGCTGGCGCTGGCCGAGCTGACCGGGGAACCCCTTCGCCTCGGTCCGGTGCGCGCGGCGCAGGCCGAGACGGCCTGGCTGAGCGGTAACCCCGACGCGATCGCGGACGCGACCGCCGCCCTGCGATCCCTCGCCGGCCAGCGGCTCGATCCCTGGCTCCGCGGAGAGATCGACTGGTGGCTGCACCGGGCCGGCGAGTCCCCGGCGCCCGATCACGATGTCGCCGAGCCGTGGGCGCTTCAGCTCGCGAACGATGCGACCGCCGCGGCCAGCGCGTGGGACGCGCTCGGCTGCCCTTGGGAGGCGGCGCGGGCACAGCTCGCGAGTGACGACGAATCTGCCTTGCGGGCCGCGCTCGCCACTTTCGAACGCCTCGGGGCGCCGCCGGCGATCGCGCTGGCACACCAGCGCCTGCGGGAGATCGGCGTGCGAGCGATCCCGCGCGGCCCCCATCGCGCCACCCGCGCTCATCCTGCCGGACTGACCTCGCGCGAAGCCGAGATCCTCGCCCTCATCAGCGCCGGCTCCACCAACCGCGAGATCGCCGGGCACCTCTACCTCTCGCCCAAGACGGTCGAGCACCACGTCTCGGCGATCCTCGCCAAGCTCGAGGTGCCGTCGCGCCGCGAAGCTGTACGCGTCGCCGCGCGGCTCGGGCTCGCGTCCGGCCCCGCTTCTCCCGATCAGGGATAGCGCCCACCCCCGAACAAACATCAGGGTGCACCCCTCGAGATCTGGGGGATACGCCCCGATGCGGCGCGCGTCCGGCGCCGGCAGAATCACTCTCGACCGGACGATCCGGCGAGGGACACAACAGCCCGGGTGTGAGCGCGACACGAGCCGACGTCTCCGCCCCATCGACACGATCCCCGCGATCACCGCGACTGAGGAGTGCCGTTCATGATGAACATCGACGCAACCTTCGAGATGGCCAGGGCACGGCAGGCCGACCTGCGCCTGCTGGCCGGACCGCAACCGATGATCCCCCTCACCGAGCCTCCGTTCGACTCGCTTCGCCGGCACATCGGCCGCCTGGTGGCCCGGATCACGGCATGGTCCGGCACGCCACGGGCATCGATTGCCCCGACCGACCCGCACGCGCCCATGCCATGACCACCGAAACGCTCTACCGGTACATCCAGCTTCAGATTCCACAAAGGACGCGCGCCATGATGATGTCCCAGTTCATGCCCGGGGTCTTCGTGCCCGATCCCTACAACAGCCACTACGACGACCGGCGCACCTGGCTGGCCTGGCGCGATCCCGATCCCCCGCGGGTCCCGACGCGCCAGCGGCTCGGCCGCGCACTGGTTCGGCTCGGCACCTGGCTCGAGGGTCGCCGGCCCGCGCCGGCAGCCAGCTCCACCCCCTGACGCAACAGGCCGGATCCGGATGTGTGCTTTCGGGTCCGGCATCTCCCGGGAGAATTCCAGTGACGATCGACCTGCCCGCACTGGCGGGCGCCACCTCCACCACCATGTTCATGATTGGCGCGCTGCCGATGCTGCGCAAGGCGTTCCGCACGAAGGACATGGCCTCCTACAGTCTCGGTCATCTGCTGCTCATGAATGCCGGAAACGCCATGTACGCGGTTTACGTGTTCAGCCTGCCGCCGGGGCCGGTGTGGGTGCTGCACGGCTTCTGGCTGGTGGTGACCGCGCTGATGCTCGGCTGGTACCTGCGGTACGAGCGCTATCGGCCCGCGGAAGCGGACACGAAGCACCGGCCGGTCGCCCCGCGCCTCGCCACCGCCTGAGGCCACCAGCTTCCAGCCTGGACCGCGAGCGTGACGCTCATGCGAACGGCAGTGACCATTCCCGACGACGTGCTGGCGGCTGCGCGCCAGCGCGCGGAGGGGACCGGACACACGACTGGCGAGGCTCTTGCCGACCTCGAGCGGCTGGAAGCCGGTCAGGCACCAGGCGACTCCTGGAATGGCGTGAAGTTGCTGCCCCGGCGACCCGGACAGCCGAGCAGGCAGGCCATGCGAAGAAGGGTGGGCATGGCCGTGCCTCACAGCGCCGTGCCGGGCACGCTCGATGCACGTCTGGTCACGAACGCCGTGATCCGCGGAGTCGACCATCTGCAGGTGATCCCGTAGCACCCCTCGGGATTGAGGGCACACCGCACAGGGCGACCCGACGAAACTCCCTCGGCACGACGATGAGATGACGAACTGGCGCACGGCGACGCGAGTCCACATACACGTGGATTGTGGCGTCACCGACGTGCGTCAGGGGCGTGACGGCTCCATCGGGCGGAGGGGCAGCCAGATCTCCATGTCGGGATCGGTGCCGGGGGTCGGCGGCGAGAGGTAGCGCTCCAGCCAGAGGATCTCCCTATTGACCTCCCGCCCCTCGCGCTTCAGCCAGGCGAACATCGCGGCGTAAAGATTGCCGAGCTCCTCGCGCCCGCCGGAATGGCGCGCGACGAGATACTCGTGGCGGGGAATCGGGAAGGCAACGAGCGCGTCGGGCAGCTCCGCGAGCGGCTCATCGCTGGTCAGGCCGACGTAGCAGGTCAGCTCGCTCTCCCGGATGTGACAGGCGCTCAGCCACTCGTCACGATGCAGCGCCTCAGGCAGGTTGTCGACCTCCGCAACCAGGGCTTTCCACGCGGTCTCCGAGCGTGCCTCCGACAGCTCGAACGGCACGGCGATGCCGATCCCGGCGAGCCACTGGCGCTCACGCGGCTCGATGCGGAACTCCTGGTCGCGATCCGTCATGAATCCGCCCCAGGATCGAGCTTCGCGAACAGCTCCGCGAGAATCGTCTGGACGCGGCCGACGATCTGGTCCATCGGCACCATCTCCGACTCGCTCTCCGTCCGCAATCGCAGCTCGACCTCGCTCGCCCCCAGCGTGCGCTTGCTGATCGAGAGGCGGATCGGATTGCCGATCAGCTCGGCATCGGTGAACTTCACGCCCGGCCGGTCGGTGCGATCGTCGTAGAGCACCTCGACGCCGGCCGTCCGCAGCTCGTCGTACAGGCGGTCGGTCGCCTCGGCCACCTCGGTCTCCTTGCCCAGCGAGAGCAGCGAGACGTGGTAGGGCGCGATCGAGACCGGCCAGATGATGCCGCGCTCGTCGTGCTGCTGCTCGACCACGGCGGCGGCATTGCGGCCGATGCCGATGCCGTAGGAGCCCATCACCACCGGCTGCGCCTTGCCGTCCTTGTCAAGATAGGTCGCCCCCATCCGCTCGGTGTAGCGGGTGCCGAGCTGGAAGATGTTGCCGACCTCGATGCCGCGCGCCGCCTTCAGCGGCGAGCCACACACCGGGCAGGGCGCGCCCTCCCAGGCCGAGGCGATGTCGGCGACGACGTCGGCCTGGTAGTCGCGGCCGAGATTGACGTTCTTGAGGTGATACCCCGGCTTGTTCGCGCCGGCGACGAGATTGGGCGTGTCGCGCACGCTCTCGTCGACAACGATGAACGCCCCGGCGGTCCCGACCGGCGAGCCGTAGCCCGGCTCGGCCCCGATCGCGTGGATTTGCTCCGGCGTCGCCGGCGTGAGCGTGCCCTCGCCGGTGACCTGCCGCAACTTCGTTTCGTTGACGTCGAGGTCGCCGCGCACGACGGCGAAGACAAAGCGGCCGCTCTCGCCCATGAAGAAGACCGCCTTGGCCGTCCGGCTCAGCGGGATGTCGAGGAACTCGGCCAGCGATGCGATGGTATCGGTGTGCGGCGTCGCGACCATCTCCATCGGCTGCTGGTCTTCCTCGACCGGCGCCTCGCGACGGAACTCGGCGACCTCCTTGTTGGCGGCGTAGTCGCCCGTCGGGCAGATGTACAGCGTGTCCTCGCCGTGCGGGGAAAACGCCATGTACTCCTCCGACTTCGAGCCGCCCATCATGCCGACATCGGCGCCGACCTTGATGAAATCGAGCCCGATGCGGGTGAAGATGCGGTCGTAGGCGACCGCATGCTTCTCGTAGCCGGTGTTGAGCGCCTCGGCGTCGGTGTCGAGCGTGTAGCTGTCCTTCATCGTGAACTCGCGCACGCGCACGAGACCGCCGCGGGCGCGCGGCTCATCCCGGACCTTGGTCTGGATGTGGTAGACGATCTGCGGCAACTGCCGGTAGGAGTTGATCTCGGTCGAGACGAGGTCGGTGACGACTTCCTCGTGGGTCATCGCCAGCACCATGTCGCGCCCGCCGCGGTCCTTGAGGCGCACCATCTCCGGCCCGACCTCATGGAACCGACCCGACCGCTCCCAGATGTCGGAGGGATGCACGACCGGCATCAGCATCTCCTGGCCGCCGATGGCGTCCATCTCCTCGCGGACGATCTGCTCGATCTTCCGGATCACGCGCCAACCCAGCGGCAGCAGGCTGTAGAGGCCGGCGCCGAGGGGGCGGATCATTGCGGCCCGGACCATGAGCTGGTGGCTGGGCATCTCGGCATCAGCCGGGGCCTCGCGAAGGGTCCGTCCGAACATGTGCGACATCCGCATGTGTGCTGGTGCCTCCGTGCGCTGGGAACGATGCGGCCCCTGGCCGCGCGATCACAATCCTGAACAGGATACAGGATACCGGCGGGAAATCCCGCCGGATCGCGGTACCAGTAGGCACAGCGATCGCCATCTGCGTCCCGCGGGGGCGGGCGTCCCTGATCCGAGCCGCCGGCGAGGTCCGGTGTTGTCCGCCCCTCCGACGGCTTCACTACCTGGCATGGGCAACGTTACGCCCGGTCACCCTTCGCCAGGCGGGGGCCATCGGTTTCGGCAAGATCCTCGGCGCGGGCGACGATGAACAGCAGCGTCGACAATCGGTTGAGGTAGCGCAGGATCTCCGGGTTCGGCATCTGCCCCGCCCGATCCAGCGCCACCGCCAGCCGCTCCGCCCGCCGGACGACAGTCCGCGCGACGTCGAGCGCCGCGCCGGGCACCGTATCGCCGGGCAGCACGAACTGCGGCGGCAGCGTGACTGACGCCTCGACCGCGGCGATCGCTTGCTCCAGCCACTCCACCCGCTCGGGAGGCAGCCGAAAGGCGTCGGGCCGGAGGTCGTCGGTGAACGCCAGCTCGGCCATGACCTGATAGAGGTCCCGCTGCGCGGTCACCAGGTGCTCGCGCCACGCGTCGATCGTCGCGTGCGCCCGCCCGAGCCCGATCGCCGAGGTCGACTCGTCGAGCGCCCCGAGCAGATCGATCCGGGGATCGTCCTTGGTGACCCGCTCACCGAGCAGGTCGGTCGCGCCCTGATCGCCTTTCGCCGTGTAGATACGCATGTTCACTCCTCATTGTTCGACGGTGCCACCACCGTCCGGGGGTGTCCGTATACTGTGGTAGCCTAGCGTGTACGGATGGGAAGTCTGGCACGTCCGATCATCAACGTGACCCAATCGCGTGCCCGGCTCCCGGACCTTGCGAGGTGCATGCTCCGTGTCCTATTACGTCCCCTCCGCCCGCTACGCTCCGCTGCGCGTCGAAATCGACCCCAACCGGCCGGTACGCGTGGCCATCATCGGCACGGGCATTGGCGCGGCGGTCCACATCCCGGTATTCCGCCAGCTCGAGGAGACGGAAATCGTCGCGATCGGCTCCCGCCGGATCGAGCGAGCGAAGGAAATGGCCGACCGCCATCGCATCGAGCTGCCCTCGGACGACTACCGCGAGATCGTCGATCATCCAGACGTCGATGCCGTCGTCATCGCCACACCGCCCTACCTCCACCACACCATTGCCATCGCCGCGATCGAGGCCGGCAAGCACGTGCTTTGCGAGAAACCGATGGCGCGCAACCTCGCCGAGGCGCGCGATATGGTCAACCTCGCCCGCACCGCCGATGTCACCGCGGTCGTCAATCACGAGTATCGCTACATGCCGGCCCGGCACCACGTCAAGACCATCATCGACGAGGGGTTTCTCGGCACGCCCCAATCGGCGTCGATCGTCGTCTACCGATCCAGTCTCGCCGACCCGCGGGGCCGTCCCTTCAGCTGGTTGATGGAGCGCGACAAGGCCGGCGGCATGCTGGCGGCGTCCGGTTCGCACTACATCGACCTGCTGCGCTGGTGGTTCGGCGACATCAAGGCCGTCGCCGGCCTCACAGCGACGATGGTGCCACAGCGCCACCTGCCCGACTCGTCGGAAATGGCCCATGTCGACGCCGACGACAACTTCTCGTTGATGCTGCGGTTCCAGAACGGGGCGATCGGCACGATCCATGTCTGCGCCACCGCGGCCAGCGACGCCGGCGAGGAAATCACCCTTGCCGGCTCGGCGGGAATGATCCTGCTGCAGGGCGATGGCGCGCTGTGGGGGGCGCGCAGTGGAGACGCCGGTCTCTTCGAAATCGACGTGCCGCGCGGTCCGGAGCGCAAGCTGCCGGAATTCGGCCACATCCTCGCGCGGCCGACGGCGCTGCTGGCGATGGACTGGATCCATGCGATCCGCACCGGGGATCCGCCCGCGCAATTGCCCACGTTCGAGGACGGCGCGCGCGTGCAGGAGATCATCGACGGCGTCCACCGCTCGTCGGCGCAGGGTCGCCGGATCGACACCAGCGGCACCCGCTGGCCGGTATCCCGAGGATTCTGACCGCCGGCGAGACGGGTTGCCGAATCCCCGTGTCACCCCCAAGACCGCGACCCGAATCCCGTGTACCATGAAGCTCCGTCGGTGCGGGCGGGCATTCCCACTCCGCATCGCTGATAGTCGACACCCGCAGGGGCGGCACGAAGGCCGCTCCAGCCGATGCGGCACCCAAAGGAGACTTGCCCCGCCATGGTCGCCCCCGTAACCGCCACCCAGACGATCCTCGCCCCGGATGCCGAGGTCGAGACTCCGGCACTGATCGTGTCCGAGGAAATCCTGCACAACAACATCTCGCGCATGGCCTCGTTCGCGAAAAGCGTCGGCGTCGATGTGCGGCCGCACATCAAGACCCACAAGACGCCGCAGATCACCAGCCTCCAGATCGCCGCCGGCGCGATCGGCGTCACCTGCGCCAAGGTCGGCGAAGCGGAGGTGATGGTCCACCAGGCCGGTGTGCAGGATGTGCTGCTGGCCTACCCGACCGTCGGGGTGAGCAAGTTCGAGCGGCTGGTCGCGCTGATGGAAAAGGCGCGCATCATCCAGGCGGTCGACTCGATCGCCGCGGCGAAGATGCTCTCCGAGACGATGTCGCACTTCGACGCGCACATGGACGTGATGATCGAGGTGAACACCGGGCAGAACCGCAGCGGCGTGGCGTACGGCCAGGAAGCGATCGCGCTGGCGCGGGAGGTCGCCCGGCTGCCGAACCTGCATCTCGTCGGCATCATGACCCACGAAGGGCAGGCCAACAGCGCCGGTCCGGAGAATATTGAGCGAATCGCGACGAAGGCCGGCGAGGACATGGTCGCCACGGCCAACGCGATCCGGGAGGAAGGCATCGAGCTGACCACGGTCAGTGTCGGTTCGACCCCGGCGGCGTTCATCACGCCACGCGTCGAAGGCATAACCGAGATGCGTCCGGGCACGTACGTGTTCAACGACAACTCGGCGCTGTTCTATGGTCAGCTCGGTATCGACGACATGGCGGCGCGATTCGCGGCGACCGTCGTCAGCCGGCCGGCGGCGGATCGGGCGGTCCTGGATACCGGCTCGAAGTCGCTGGCGATGGACCCGAGTCGCGGTCACGAGGGGCACGGCTACATCGTCGATCACCCGGACGCGATCATCACCAAGCTCAGCGAGGAGCACGGGGTCGTCCACGTGCCGGAGGGCGAAACGGGATTCGAGGTCGGCGACCGGGTCGAGGTGGTGCCGAACCACGTCTGCCCGACGGTGAACCTGATGGACGAAATGCTGATCGTCCGTGACGGCCACGTCGTCGACACCTGGCAGATCGCCGCGCGCGGCAAGGTCCGCTAGCCACCGTCAAACGCCAACTTGCGACCCCGGGCCGTGCGCCCGGGGTTTGCCGTCGTACACGACGTCGGCGCAACCATGCTGGCTATCCCGGCTCGAGGCGGTACCGAAACATCTGAACGGTCCACTCGGGCAACGGCGTCGGCTTCTCGGCGTACCATTCCGCGCCCATCGCCCGGTAGAACGAGGCCGCGTTCGGGTCGGAGCCGACCACAAAGGTGTCGTGGCCGAGGGCGCGGGCAGTTTCGACGGCGTGCAGCCACAGGGCCTTGCCACACCCCGTGCCGATGCGGTCGATATCGACGAAGAGCTTGTCGAGCAGCAGCTCGCCATCTTCCATCGTGAAGCCGTAGAAGCCGACCACGCGCCCCTCCTCTTCCAGCACAACGACCGGGTTGTCCCGCACGTACTCCTCGGGAATGACGCGCGCCCCCGGCGCCCAGTCGAAGAAATCCGGCGGGTAGCCCCAGTGCGTCGATGATCGGCTCTGGAGGTCGGCGAGCATGCTGGCCTCGTGCGGCGCGGCGGGTCGAATGGTCCGGGTCGAGGATGTCGATGCCATGTGGACGCTCCCTGCGAGTGCTGACGAACGTCCGCCGATGGTGACAGGAAAACGTCACAGTACATCGTCGCGCTGCGGACGATCCGCCCGGGTCGCGAGAGGTGGGGACATGCCCACCTGGCCCCGTGAAGCGTGGCGTGCCCACCGATTGACTCATCTCATATAATTGAGGTGAACGTTGGTTCTTGTGGTGGGAAAGTCATCTCTTCCACGCCTATTCAGGAGATGCCCGGGTGAGGTCGGGTCAGGGACCACGTTCAATCCTCGCCTGACCTCTCCTCACGAGTCACATAGTCTCCTTTGGCTATCATGTTCTGGAGGTAGTTCCTGTCGGATGGGCTGTGTATGGTGATGACATTGTGGCTTTCATTCCGGTCACGCCCAAGCACCGCGACGCACCAGCGATACTCAACCTGAAAGAAGACCCGCCAAATGTCAGCTTTGCCCGGCTCGAGTCCGGCAAAGCGCCAGCCAGCCATATGTTCGGACAGATTCTGGATGACTCGCAACTCGATTGGCTGGGAATGACGCTCCAGAACACGCTGATACTTGGACTTTGCCCAGCGGAACACAGGTACATCAACACCACATACGTGTTGCAGATCCTCGGAAATCACCACCCGGTGTTGAGGAGCTTCCCAATCCAGAATCGGCAAAGTGTCCTCATTCCAAATTCCCCCGGGAATCCGATGCGCCCGTGGATTGATGGGACTGATTTCCATCTCCACCGACTGCATCGGCTCGTCGTCAGGCACCGGCCACCATCCATTTCTCCTGCCGCCTCTCCCGCCTGAGTGTGTTGTGAACAGTGCAGATTGGAACATGACACGCGGCGGTCGACAAGACGACGGGCCGCGACAACCCCGGCCCGGACGAGGTCTTCGGTTTGCCACTGAGAGATCAGTCAGCCGCGCCGGTGTCGGTGGCGTCGGTTTCGTTCTCGGCTTCGACCGCGAGCCGCGCCGCCTCGACGGCCGCCAGTGGCTCGATCCGCCAGAACGCGGCCGCCTGCTGCTCCCAATCATCCAGGATCGCCTGGCCCCGGGCGCTGCCGGTGGCGGCGACATGCCGCTCGATGAGCGTCCTGACCTCGGCCAGCTCGGCGCGCTCGCCAAGCCGAACCGTCACCGACTCGCTGTTGACGCTCGTCTGGATCACACCGCTCGGGTCCCAGACCCACGCCTCGCCGTTCGTCATGCCGGCGCCGACGTTGAGCCCGGTTTCGCCGAGCACCACCACCTTGCCGCCGGTCATGTACTCGCAGGCGTGATCGCCGACGCCCTCGACGACCGCCGTCGCGCCGCTGTTGCGGACCGCGAAGCGCTCGCCGACCTTGCCGGCGATGAAGAGCGTGCCGCCGGTGGCGCCGTAGAGAATCGTGTTGCCGGCGATCGTCTGTGGCTCCGTGAAGGTCGCTTCCGCTGAAGGTGAGATGGCGATCTCGCCGCCCCCCATCCCCTTGGCGACGTAGTCGTTCGCCTCACCATGGAGCCGCAGCCGCAGCCCGGCCACGTTGAACGCCCCGAAGCTCTGTCCGGCGCTGCCCGCGAAGGTGCAGGTGACGCGCTCCAGCGGCGTTGGGTTGCTCTCGCGCTGGACGGTCAGGTGCCCGGCGATGCGAGCGCCGACCGTCCGGTTCTCGGTCCGGATCGGACGCACTATCTCGATGGACTCGCCCGTCGCCAGGCGTGGCGCGATCTCCGCCAGGATCTCGTCGTCGAGCGTCGGCTCGGCGTTGTGGTCGGTGTACAGCGTCTTGCGGCGCTGCGCCTCCGGGGCTGGCTCGGCCAGCAAGCCGCTCAGGTCGAGCAGCGCGGCGCGGCCGGGGATATCGGCACGCTTGAGCAGGTCGGTCCGCCCGACGACGTCATCCAGCTTGCGGATGCCGAGCGCGGCCATGAGGGAGCGCGTCGCCGTGGCGATCTGCTCGAACCACGCCACGACGTTCTCGGGCGTGCCGGCGAACTTGGCACGCAGGTCGGCTCGCTGCGTGGCGATGCCGGTCGGGCAGGTGTTGAGGTGACACTGCCGCGCCATGTCGCACCCGATCGAGACGAGCGCGGAGGTGCCGAAGCCGATCTCCTCGGCGCCGAGCAGGATCGCCGTCAGGATGTCGGCCGGCGTCTTGATGCCGCCGTCGGTGCGCAGCTTCACGCGGGAGCGCAACCCGTTGAGCACCAGCGTCTGCTGCGTCTCCGCGAGACCCAGCTCCCAGGGGCAGCCGGCGTGCTTGATCGACGCCAGCGGCGAGGCGCCGGTGCCGCCCGAGTGGCCGCTGATCAGGATGTAGTCGGCGCGCGCCTTGGCGACGCCCGCCGCGACGGTGCCGACGCCGGACTCGGCGACCAGCTTGACGCCGATCTTCGCGCGGGGGTTGACCTGCCGCAGGTCGTAAATGAGCTGAGCGATATCCTCGATCGAATAGATGTCGTGGTGCGGCGGCGGCGAGATCAACGGCAGCCCCGGCACCGCATGGCGCATGCGGGCGATGAAATCGGGCACCTTGTGGCCGGGAATCTGTCCACCTTCGCCCGGCTTCGAACCCTGCGAGATCTTGATCTCCAGCTCGTCGGCCTTGCTGAGGTAGCGCGGCGTGACGCCGAACCGGCCCGAGGCGACCTGCTTCACCTTCGCGTGCATCCGGACGGGCCCGGGCGCGTCGTACCAGTGCGGGTCCTCACCCCCTTCGCCGGAGTTGGAGCGCGCGCCAAGCCGGTTCATCCCGATCGAGAGCGTGCTGTGCGCCTCCGGACTGAGCGATCCGAGCGACATCGCCGTCACGACGAAGCGGGCGATGATGTCCGCTTCGGATTCGACCTCCTCCAGCGGCACCGGGGCGCCCGCCGGCTCGATCGCGAGGAGGTCGCGGATCGTCGTCGGCGGCTGTTCGTTCACCATATCGAGGTAGGTTTGGAAATCCTGGGGCGCATGGCTGTGGCTGGCCTGCTGGATCGCCTTGACGATCGGTGGCGCGTAGGCGTGGCTCTCGCCGTCGCGCTTGTACTTGATCAGCCCGTGATCGGGCAGGCGCGGCGCCGGCGCGCCGTAGGCCTCGGCGTGACGGGCGAGCAGGTCGCGCTCAAGCTCGGCGAGCCCGAGCCCGCCGACGCGGGAGATCGTGCCGGCGAAGGCGCGGTCGACGATCTCCTGGCTCAGCCCGATGATCTCGAAGATTTGGGCACCGCGGTAGCCGCTCGCCGTCGAAATGCCCATCTTCCCGGCGATCTTGAGGAACCCGGCCTCCAGCGCGTGCAGGTAGTTCTCGCGCAGCTCGCGCGGCCTGACGTCCTCGAACCCACGCTGGCCGGAGAGCGCGGCGGCGGCGCGCAGCGCCAGCCACGGGTGCACCGCCGAGACGCCGTAGCCGACCAGCACGCAGAGCTGGTGGACATCCCAGACCTCGCCGGTGTCGGCGACGAGGTCGAGCTTCGAGCGAAGCCCGGCGGCGATCAGCCCGTTGTGGATCGCGCCGGCGGCCATCGCCATCGGCACGGCGACGTGGGTCGCATCGACGCCGCGATCGCTGAGCACCAGCACGCCGGCGCCCTCGCAAGCGGCGCGCTCGGCCTCGGTCACGATGCGGTCGAGCTGGGCGGACAGCGCCCCCTTGCCGGCATCGGCCGGGTAGACGGTCGAAATCGTCGCCACCGGCAATGTGCCGTTGTCGCGGATCGCGTCGAGCGTCTCTTGCGAGAGCACGAGGCTTTCCAAGTGGATCAGCCGCGCCTGCTCGGGCGACTCGGCGAGCAGGTTTCCGCGCGGCCCGACGAAGGCGTCGAGCGCCATCACCCTCCGCTCGCGGAGGGAGTCGATCGCCGGGTTGGTCACCTGGGCGAACCGCTGCCGGAAATAGGCTGAAATCGGCCGGGACTGCTCGGCGAGCACCGCCAGCGGCGCGTCGTCGCCCATCGACCAGGTCGGCTCCTTGCCCTCACCGGCCATCGGCGACACGATCAGGCGGATATCCTCGGCGGTGTACCCGAACGCGCGTTGCAGCGCGACTTCGTCCGGCGAGGTCTTCGTCATCGCGTTGCGGGTCTTGAGATCGGCATCGGCCGGCACCGGCACCGGCTCGTCGGCGGCCGGCGAGGGATCGAGCCGAATGCGATGCTCGTCAAGCCACTGCCGGTACGGTCGCCGGCCGGCGATATCGGCCTTGAGGTCGTCGTTTCGCAGCACGAGACCGGCTTCGGTATCGACCAGAACCATCTCGCCGGGACCGAGACGGCCCTTCTCGACCACCGTCGACTGGTCGATCTCGACGGTGCCCGCCTCCGAGCCGGCGACGAAGAGCCCGTCGCTCGTGATCGCGTAGCGCAGCGGACGCAGGCCGTTGCGGTCAAGCATTGCGCCACAGAGCACGCCGTCGCTGAACGCGATCGCGGCGGGACCGTCCCACTGCTCGATCAGCCCGGCGTTGAAGTCGTAGAAGGCGCGCCGGGCCGGATCCATCTCCGGCAACTGCTCCCACGGCTCCGGCACCATCATCATCAGCGAGCGCGGCAGCGTGCGGCCACCGTGGTGCAGCAACTCCAGGGCGTTGTCGAAGCTGAGCGAGTCGCTCCCTTCCTGCGCCACGGCCGGCGTGAGCTCCGCCGTGTCCACGCCCTCCATGGCGAGGTCGCCCCGGCGTGCAAGCATCCACTTGCGATTGCCCTGGATGGTATTGATCTCGCCGTTGTGGGCGATGTAGCGGAATGGCTGCGCCATGCCCCAGGTCGGGAACGTGTTGGTGCTGTAGCGCTGGTGGAACAGCACGACGGCGCTTTCGACGCGCGCGTCCTGGAGGTCGAGGTAGAAGCGGGCAAGGTCTTCCGGCAGGCAAAAGCCCTTGTAAACGACGGTGCGCGCGGAGATCGAGCAAATGAAGAACTCCGGCATCGCCGCTGCCGCCGCCTCGCGCTCGGCGATACGCCGGGCGATCATCAGTTCCTTCTCGAAGGCGGGAATGTCGATGCCCTCCGGACGGGCGACGAACGCCTGCCAGATGGCGGGCAGCGCCGCCTTGGCCGTTTCGCCGAGCACGCTCGGGTCGATCGGCACCTGCCGCCAGCCGATCAGGGAGAGACCTCGGCGCGCGAGCGCATTCTCGACGACGCGCCTGCCGTCGGCGATATCGCCCTCTGGTGGCAGGAAGGTCATCGCCACCGCGTAGTCGCCTGGGCGAAGATCGCCGGCGCCGAGATCGGCGAGGGTCTCAACGAAGAGCGCGTGCGGGATTTGCGTGTGAATCCCCGCGCCGTCGCCCGTGCGCGCATCGGCTCCGACACCACCGCGATGGGTGAGATTGACGAGCCCCGCGAGTGCTCGCTCGACGATCGTCCGGGAAGGACGTCCGTGGATATCGGCCACCAGGCCGACGCCGCAACTGTCGTGGTCGAGGCTGGGGTGGTACATCGGGGCGTGGCGTCGCGGTGACAGGCTCATGCGGTGCTCCTCTGGCGCGGTCGCGAGCGTTCTGGTCGACGGGCCCGTCAATCGGCCGACCCGCGTTTCAGGAACGGACCAGCCAATCGTGCCGGGCGCACAAGAGCGTCGATTGATCGGCGGTGACATGCACTCCGGCGGCGGGAAACTCCACATCGTTGTGGGGGATTTCAGTGTACGGGCGGGTGGAAGCGCCGCACAGGTACCGAGCGCAAAGAGTTTCTCGTGTCAGTTTTGGATGTTGCGCCCAAAACCATCGAATGTGCTGTATCCTGCAAGCGAATCCGGAGGCGACGGCGCTTCCGCTCCGCGTGAATCCGCAGCGTCGGTCGATCCACATGGTGGTTTTCCTGGCCTCCTTGGGCCGGGTGCACAGATTGTTCAGACTGTCACAAGGTTCAATCCAGGGAGGAACCCGACACCATGGCCCGCTCCCCCAGCCAGATGACGGCCGCGCCGGCCCGCCGCGATCCCGAGCAGGTCGCGGCGGCGCTGGCGACGATCGCCGCGAACGACGTTCGCCTGATCGACCTCCAGTTCAGCGACATCGCCGGCGGCATCAAGGCGCTCACGATTCCGGTGAACCTGCTGGAGACGACGTTCTCGCGCGGCTACCGCTTCGATGGCGCCGCCCTCAGCGGCGGCCGACGGCAGGTGGAGCTCGATCTCTTCCTCGCCCCGGACCCGCAAACGCTGACGATCCTGACGCCATACGAGGGCGAGCCGCGGCGGGCGCAAATCTTCTGCTGGGTGCTGCGGCGCGACGGCCAGCCGTTCGCCGGCGATCCGCGCTCGGCGCTGCAGCGCCAGCTCGAGCGGGCCGCCGACCAGGGCTACGATTACTCCGCGGGCATCGAGATGGAGTTCTACCTGCTCCGCCAGCCCGAGCCGGCCTACGCCGCACCGTTGCCCGCCACCGACGCGGCCGGCTACTTCGACGTCGGCGAGGACGAGCTGGCCAGCACGCGCAACGAGATCGTCGACACGCTCGCCGCGATGGGCATCGGCATCGGCGGCGCCCATCATGAGACCGGCCCCGGTCAGCAGGAGCTCGACCTCCACCCCACGGGCGGCATCGCCATCGCCGACCAGATTGTCACCACCCGTCAGGTGATCCGCACCATCGCCGAGCGACGCAACCTGCGCGCGACCTTCATGCCGAAGCCGTTCCCCGACGCGCCAGGCTCCGGCATGCACGTCTTCCAGCAGATCGCCAGCTACCCTGGCGGCGAGGACCTGTTGAGCGACGCCAATGCCGCCGACGGCATCTCCGACCTGGCACGCCGGGTGATCGCCGGCCTGCTCGGGCACGCGCCGGGCATGTCGGTGATCGCCTGCACCACGGTCAACTCGTACAAGCGCCTCGACGCCGGCCACCGGGCGCCTCGACACGCATCGTGGGCGCGGGTCAGCCAGGCATCGCTGGTCCGCGTGCCCTCACCGTACGAGTCGGCTCGGGCCGACATCGAGCTCCGCAGCCCGGATGCGGTCACCAACCCCTACCTGCTTTTCGCCGCGACGCTGGGCGCGGCACTGAACGGCATCGCCGACGACGAGGAACCGACGCCGCCGCTGGACGAGCTGCTGGTGCAATACGACGACGACGAGCTGAACCGGCTCGGCGTGCCCCTGCTGCCGACGACGCTCGGCGAGGCGATCGACGTGTTCGCCACCGACGACGTGGTGCGCGACGCGGTCGGCTCGTACATCGCCGACCAGCTCATCCACGTGAAGCGGGCCGAGTGGCGCGCCTACCAGTCACACATCAGCCCATGGGAGCACCTGCGCTATGGCGACCTGTAGATCTTGCAGGGTGAATCGCCACCTGATCGATACAAGGAGCTATGTCATTTCGAGCGCAGCGGCACAGCCGCGAAGCCGAGAAATCTCTTGCTTCCAAAACGCCAATTCCCGGCGGGCAAGAGATTTCTCCGCGCGCGCCCTGCGGGCGCCTGGTCGAAATGACAGGTTGGGCGACGGTGCGTTGGGTGGGGCGCGGTGCGGGAGAGCTTTCCCCGTTCCGCACCCTGCGGGTGCTCCCGTCGAAATGACAGGTTGGTGTGAATCGATCGACGCGGAGGCCGCGCCATGATCACCGTGCAGGATGTCCTCAAGGAGGCGCTCCCCGCGGGCACCCGTGTCGCCGCTGGCGAGGCCGGGCTGTCGCGCGAGGTCACCTGGGCGACTCGCCTCCGCTCCGCGCCGCCCGCCTTCGAGCATCTGTCCGGCGGCGAGGTGGTGATGCTGCCGCCGCACGTGCTGGAGGAGCTCGACGAGCGACTGACGCTGGCCGATGCGATTCAGCAGCTTGCCAGCTTCAACGTCGCCGCCATCGCCGTCACGTCGGCTCCCGGCATCCGGGCCCGCGATGTCGCCGACGCCGCCGGCATCACCTTGCTGGTGCTGCCACGCTCGACCGACCTCGGGCCTCTGGAGCGACAGACCGCCCGCTTCATCTCGGAGCAGCGACGGGCGATCCAGCACCGCGGGCAGGAGGTCACGCGACGCCTGATGGAGCTCGCGATCGCCGGCGAACCGCTCGAAGAGCAGGTCAGCACGCTGGCCCAGCTCGCCAGCCGCACCGTCGTGGTGGAAGGAAGGGACGGACGCCTGCTCGCCGCCCACACGCCGGACGGCAACCGGCCCGGCCCGAGCGTGGACGAGACGATCCGGACCACCCGCGACCGAGTGGGCCCGTGGCTGCGCTCGGTCGCGACCACAAGCGCCGCCGAGCCGGCGACGACCGTGCTCGACGGCCACAACGGCTGGCGGCGCGTGGTAGCGCCGGTGGTCGGGCGCGACGGGCTGCTCGGCAGTCTCTCGCTGGTGGTCGAAGGGAGCACGTCCACGGCGGATCAGATCCTCACCGCTCGCGGCGCGGCCGCCTGCGCGGTGACGATGGCGCGCGACCAGGCCGCCGCCTACGCCCGCCGCGAGGTCGAGCTGAACGTGCTCGACGAGATTCTCGACGGCGCGCTGCGCAGCGAAATCTCGCTCCAGCAGCAGCTCAAGCGGCTCGGACACGATATCGAGCAGCCTCACGTGGCGCTGCTCGTGCGCGCCAACACCGAAGACGGGGTGAACCGGGTCCGGGCGCGCCGGTGGCCGATGCTTGAAGAGGGTGTCCACCGTGCGGCCGCCCGCCACGGGGCGAAACTGCTCTGGCGCGTGCGGGGGTCTATCGCCGAGGTGCTGTGGCCCATCCAGGAAGGCACGGACATCTCGGAGGTCGCCGAGGCGCTGCGAGAGGAGGTCCGCACTGCCCTTGGGCACGAGGGATTGCAGGAGGCGGTATCCGTCGGGGTTGGCCGGATCGGCAGCGGGTTCGGCGGCGTGCGCCAATCGCATCACGAGGCGCGTCAGGCGCTGATGCTGGGCAAGCGGGTGCGCGGCAGCGGTCAGGTGACGCTGTTCGACCAGCTCGGCGTCTACCGGCTGATCTTCGCCGCCGAGCACCTGCCCGAGATGCAGGGGTTCCTGGAGGAGACGCTGGGGTCGCTGGTCGCCTACGACGCGCAGCACGGCGCGGATCTGGTGCGGACGTTGGAAGCGTTTTTCCAGGCGAATTGCAGCCCGAAAGAGACGGCGCAGTTGCTGCAGGTCCACCGCAACACCGTGCTCTACCGCCTTGACCGCATCGGGGCGATCATGCAGGTCGACCTCGGCGACCCCGACACTCGCCTGCGCCTGCACCTGGCGCTCCACGTCCGCCTCGCCCTGGCGGCGTAACGTGTTTGCACGTAACGTGCTGGTTCCTTCGTGTCGGTACAATGTCCATTCGAGGTCAGATCAACCGGAGGTTCCCGCACCTTGGACCTGCACATACCCGATGATGTCGCCAGGATACTCGGCAAGAACCCGGATCGAGAGGCGCTGGAGGCCATCCTCCTGCACCTGATTCGCTCCGGGCGCGTGAGCGTCGCCTGGGCGGGGTCACGCCTTGGACTCGACCGCTGGCAGTCCATCGAGTGGTACACATCGTATGGGTATCCTTATCCCGACTACACCGAAGTAGAACTGGAAGAGGATCTCCGGCACGTCCAGAAGCTGCGCAAGGAATCAGCGGACGGCCCTGAATGACCGAATCCGTTGAATCGTCTCGGCAGACACCTTCGACGCAAGCTCCGGCAGTATACGATGCGAGCCCCTTGATTCTTCTTGACACGCTCGGATACATCCGCGCACTGCGCGAGTTGCGTGAGATCATCCTGATCCCGGCAGCTGTCTCACGGGAGCTCAGTCTCCGGCCCGGGATGCCTGGCTCCGACATTCCCAATCTGGCGTGGGTACAGGTTCGAACGGTCGCGCAGCACCACCTTCACCGAGTCGTCGACGGCCCTCCTGCCATCGATTCCGGGGAGGCAGAAGCAATCGCCTTGGCGCTGGCTCAGCGAACCGGCGTGGTTATAGACGACTTGAAGGGCCGAGAGCGTGCTCGCAGACTCGGAGTCAGCGTCACCGGGTTGCTTGGCGAAGTGATTGCCCTCCACAGTTTCGGAATTGCCCAGGCGTATTCGCGCCGCAGCCCGAGGGATGATCTCGATCTCCTCAGCCAGGCGGGGATGCGCCTCACCGATGAGTTGCGGCGCCGCGTGCTTCGAGAACTGGAAAGCAACGAATGAAGGCAGGCGCTTCTCGCCGCGGTTTGGTTTCAATTAGGCAAGTTTCCCAACGCCACCATGGGCCGGGGCCGGCGCCTCGCGCTCCACGTCCGCCCGGCACACGCGGCGTAGCATAACTCCACCGAGGTCGCCCGTAGCGGCGATCGATGATGATCGCCCGGGCAGCATCAGCATCGGGCCGGCACACAACCGGCCCCTAGACGTTCGTCGATTCTCTCGGTCGGCCTACACCTTCGCCGCCTGGACCGCGTCGGCGACGCGGCCGAGGGCCTTTTGGAGATTCGCTTCCGAGTTCGCGTACGACAGCCGCAGGTAGCCCTCGCCGGCCGCGCCGAAGCTCGTGCCCGCCAGTGCCGCGACGCCGTGCTCCTCGAGCAACAGGTCGGCGAACTCCCGGCTCGTCCGGCCCGTGCCGGTGATGTTCGGGAAGGCGTAGAACGCGCCCTTCGGCAGGTTGCAGGTGATCCCGTCAATCGCGTTCAGCCCGTCGACGATCAGGTCGCGTCGCTTCCGGAACGCCTCGCGGAACTCGGCGACGGCATCCTGCGGCCCGGTCAGCGCCTCCAGCCCGGCACGCTGCACCGCCATCGAGGTACACGAGACACTGTTGACCATGAGTTTCGAGATCGGCCCGACCAGGTCGTGCGGGAACAGCCCGTACCCAAGCCTCCAGCCCGTCATCGCGTACGTCTTCGAGAAGCCATCGAGGATGATCGTGCGCTCGGCCATGCCGGGCATCGTCGCGATCGAGATGTGCTCGCCCTCGTAGATCAGCTCGCTATAGATCTCGTCGGAGAGCACCGTCACGTCATGCTTCACGGCCAACTCGGCAATTGTCTCCAGGTCTGACCGCTCCAGCACGCCACCGGTTGGGTTGGCGGGGCTGTTGATGATCAGCAGCTTCGTCCGGTCGTTCATCAGCGAAGCGAGCTCGTCGAGGTCGATGCGGAACCCGCTCTCCTCGCGCAGCGGGATCGGCACCGCCGTCGCGCCGCTGTAATCGATCATCGACTGGTAGATCGGGAAACCGGGATCGGGGAAGATCGCCTCGTCGCCCGCTTCCAACAGGGCCAGCATCACGAAGAACATCACCGGCTTGCCGCCCGGCGTGACGACCACCTGATCGGCGTCGAAGGCGGTGCCGCGCGAGCCATTGACGTAGCTCGCGATCGCCTCGCGCAGCTCGGGAATGCCCGCGGCGGGACCGTAGTGCGTCCAGCCGTCCCGCAGCGCCGTGGCGCCGGCCTCGATGATGTTCGCCGGCGTGTCGAAATCGGGCTCGCCCACCTCGAGATGGACGACGTCGCGCCCCTTCGCCTCCAGCGCTCTCGCCCGCACCAGGACCTCGAATGCCGTTTCGGTTCCGAGCCGGTTCATCCGGCTCGCCAGCTTCGTGCTCACGCCGTGCTCCTCGCTTCGCCCGGCCGTCCCTGACGGCCCCGATGTCGTCGGCTCCAGTGTCGCATGCCGGCGAGGTGCGCGGGTCTCCCGCCGAGCGCGCTCCGGCATCCCGACGGCATGCCCTCACGAACATTGTTTTCTGGATACAATATGAGGATGGGTAACCCGTCTGTCGAGCCATCTGCCGCGTCCAGGATTCGCAATGCAAGACTCCAAGCACTCCCCACCGCCCGTGATCAGGCGCCGCAACCTCGGCGATGACGTCTACCAGATTCTCTGGTCGCGCATTGTCTCCCGCGATCTCCACCCCGGCGAAAAACTCTCGGATCTCCGGCTGAGTAGCGAGCTCGGCGTCTCCCGCACGCCCGTGCGCGAGGCACTGCACCGCCTGCTGCAGGACGGCGTGATCCGTGCCGAGCCGAACCGTGGCTTCTTCGTGACCTCGTTCAGCGCCCGGGATATCGAGGAAATCTTCGAGATTCGCGCCGCGCTGGAGGCGCTCGCGTTGCGGGCCTATCTCGCCCGCAACCCCGACGACGACTTCGCCGCCATGCTGCGCGAGCTGGACGACGTCGAGCGCGCCATCGCCGCGGCGGGCACCGACGAGGAAATCCGCGCCGGCAACGAGCGCTTCCTGGCGGCCGACCAGGGGTTTCACCGCACGATTGTCGAACAGGCTGGCAACGAGCGCCTGCTGGCGATGATCAACGGCATCTGGGCACAGATCGCGGTCTTCCAGAAAGCCGGATCTCATGTGCCCGGGTACACCGAGGTCGCCGTTCGCCAGCACCGCGAGATCATCGGCCTGCTCCGAGAGCGGAAGCACGACGAGGCGATCGAGGCGCTGCAGGCGCACATCCGCGACATGAAGACGCGCATCATCGTTGACCTCGCCGAGCACAATGGGGAACCCGGCGAGTGATGCTGCCCACAGCCTCCCCCCGGCGAGGCGCAATGCCTCCCAGTGACCAGGCTCAGCGCCAACCCGATCGCCGTCTCGGGGTGATGCGATGACCGAGCCACACGAGCTGCCCTGGAACCCGCTGACGCCGGCCGAAGCCGCCGCGCTGTTCGCCTCGTGGGACCGCTTCTGGTGTATCGCCGGCGGCTGGTCGATCGATCTCCATGCCGGAACGCGATCGCGCGAGCATGAGGACGTCGACGTGCTCGTGCTGCGACGCGATCTCGACGCGCTGCACGCGCAGTTGTCGGGCTGGGAGCTGTGGGTCGCCTGGTTCTGGGAGGAGCGGCTGCATCCATGGCTCAACGGGGAGTCGATCCCCGACAGGGCGCACGACATCTGGTGCCGCGAGACCGGCGCCGACCGCTGGCGCTTCCAGCTCATGGTGATGGATCACAACGAGGACCACTGGACCTTCCGGCGGGATTGGTCCATCGGCGGGCCGCTGGAGTCACTCGCGCACGACGTCGATGGCGTGCCGGTCATCGCGCCGGAGATCCAGCTGCTCTACAAGGGCAACGGCACCCGCCGCCCGAAAGACGAGGCCGACTTCCTGACGGCGCTGCCGCATCTGTCGCCGAAACAGCGTGGCTGGCTTCGCGAGGCGCTCGCCTCCCGCGAGCCCGACCACCCGTGGGTGGCGGCGCTGGACCCGCCTACCACGTAGTGCCGGCCCTGTGCCGGCCGTTCGTAGCGCCTGACCCGTGACGGCACATCTGCCACTCCCCGACGCCAATCTGCCCGTCATCCTGAGCGTCGCCCCGATGGTGCGAAGTCGAAGGAGTTCTTGCCATGCGGGTCGCTTCCCTCGAGTGCGAAAGATCCTTCGACTCCGGTGCTTCGCACCTCCGCTCAGGATGACAGACTCGGTAGGATCGCGCCGAGAACGCGGTCGCCAGGACGTCGGCCCGTCGGCGCTACCGATGACTCCCCTCCTGCTGCTGACGGGATGACGCCAAGCCCTGTCAGACCGGTTCGCGTCAGGCTCCTCTTCGATCGCCAACGACGAGGCAAAGCGAAGCCACGGCTGCCACCAGGGGAAACGAAAACACCCAAGGGACCCAAACCTGGATCAGTTGCTGTCCCGGCACCACCACGGTCCACACCAGCACCGCGGCGGTCAGCAGCAGCGCCCATCCTCTTCCTCCCACTCCCCAGCGCAAGGCCACGGCACTCCCGAGCTGCAGGCAGGTGATCAGGAAGACGAATCCACCGATGCTGAAACCGGCCGCCAGGCTGAACAGGAGGGAGAGCAACGCCGCGAGCCAGAGCATCATCCACGATGGCGATGCGAGTGACATTGCGGAAAGCAGCAGCGAGATGGCGCCCACCGCCCACAATCCAAACGCCACCAGCTCGACGCTCACCCTTCTTTTCTCCCTTGGCTGACAGTGAGTGCCGTCACAGCAGCAACTTTCACTGCGAGGTTCAGCCTCCTTTACCAGTAAACGCCTGGCTCGGAGATATAGTACGGGCCGCTCAGCATCGACGTACAACCACCGTAGACGTACGTCGAATTGATCCAACCGCTCATGCCGTAGGGAGTTGCGTATGCGGTATTGCCGAAGTAGTACGCGGATGTGCTGTTTCCAGCGCAGAAGGTGTCGTTCTGGAAGGCTGCATTGACGACATTTTGCGCCCGGGTTGAATTCGCATCGCATGAAAAGCCGTACGCCGCCGAAAGCTCGTACCAGCCACTGGTACTCAGATAATAGCGTCGGTTGCGACAATCCGCAGAGGTAACCGCACCGCCGGAGGTATAAGCTCTCACGGCACTCGTCACCTTGTTGACGTCAAGTTGTATCGGATCTTCCCAGTACGTGGAGAACTTGGCTTGCTGTGTGCTCTGTACTTGAGCCCCGGCTTGGTTGGCGGCTGGTGCGTCAACCGAAGTCTCGTCGTCAACGATGACACCGTCTCCATCCACAGGGTCAAGATGATCAATAGACTGACCCGGAGATAGAAGCTCTGATCGTTCACTCTCCCAAATTGGTATATCGCGGGCCCGTCGGCAGGATTTCTGTGACCGCCGGCACCGCCTCAACTACACCTTGACGGCGAATACGATTCTTCACCCCTGCGTGGGGGATTGGTGGCGACCGCCCCACGCTTGCATGCCCCTCCTTCCAAAGATCGGCTCACGACTGATACGATCCATCGGTCGGAACGAAATTGGTCAGTTCGTACCGTCAGTGTGGCAAGCAAGCGGCGTGAAATGCCATTCCCCGAAGGGTGAAAATCCATCAACCCTGGCGGGAATCCGGCTAAACCCTGGGATTTCAGCGGTGGGTCACGCGGAGTTGTGAGGCTCATCGACGTCGGCCATGTCCGGCAACAGGCCATGCCGCCGTGCCGCCGAAACCACCTTGTGTCGGCCCGATGTGCCGAGCTTGTCACCCAGGTGGCGAACATGGGCCTTGATCGTTTCGGGGCTCAGGTGGAGATGCTTGGCGATCTGCCGATAGGTCAGGTCGTCACGCGCGATGAGTTGCAGCACTTGCCATTCCCGTTCGGTGATCCCGGGCTGGAATCGTGGCAACACATTTCTGTAGCGCGGCCACCGCTCTCCGTCCCAGCGATCGTATTGCTCGATGGAACGCACCAGTCCACCGGCCACGCAGGCGGCAGCGAGAATGAGCAAAGACCACCCGGACATCTCGCTCCGGGTGGTGGAGGCATCCTGAGTTCCGTGATACAACGCCGCCAGCACGCTCCACCCCCACAGGGCTACCATGGCGAGGAGAGTGGCGGCAAGAAGCCCGGTACGACCAAATCGGATCGCGGTGGTGAGCACCAACAGCACCAGAAGTCCCGGCGCCCACCTGGCCAACTCGGGGCTGAACAGCGCCATGCTGCCCACGGCAATCGCCCAGTCCAGCACCGTCGCACCCCAGCCAACCGCGCGCAGCCGAGATGGATCGGGCGTACCTGTCAGTTGCGTCGTCATCCACCCATTCGCCAGGCCCACGAAGACGACTAACGCCAAAACCGACGGCACAGGAACGGTCGGGAACAGCGGGACGATGAGCAGCGTGATCGGAATCGTGCCCCAGCGGATCCACGTCAACGCGCGTTCGAACACCCATTGAGGCATCAGCGCCCGTTGCTCGCGGAACGGCGATGCCGGCCACACGTCGGCGGCCACCACGGATTCCGGCTCCCCCATCGTTTCACCTCCAGTGACGTCGATGCCCACATCACCCGCGAGACGGAGACTGGCTGCTATGCGGCTGGGTTCTCTATCTCCACCATAGCATGGCGCGATTTCGGATCCCGTTGTCGTTGCCCGATCATGGGTGCCGATGAACGATGCGCGAACCCGGCGAGTGGCATTCCAGCATAGCCCGCCAGACAACGCGCCAGCCCCGGATCTTGCGATGCCGGGGCTGCGACGGACGGTTCGGGTTGCTCGCATATCGAGCGGGGTCTACCCCGCGCGGATAGCGTCGATGATCTCCCGGAACAGGGCGAGGTCGGCGACGAAGTCCTCCGGCGGCGTCTTTGGCGTCGCCTGGCCGGTCGCGACCTCATGGAACACCTCCAGCTCGTGCATGTACGGATCCGTGAAGGTCGGGCGGCGCACCG
>JAEVYR010000277.1 GCA_023392645.1 Chloroflexota bacterium
ATCGAGAAGAGCGCGTCCACGCCCGCCAGCGCGGTGGCGATGACCGGCACGCCGATGACAGGCAACGGGGTGGCCGAGGCGATCATGCCGGGCAGGTGTGCCGCCCCACCGGCGCCGGCGACGATGACACGCACGCCCCGGCCGGCCGCCTCCCGCGCGTAGGCGAACATTTCATCGGGCGTGCGATGCGCGCTGAGGATACGCACTTCGCTCGGGACATCGAACTCGTCGAGCACATCGATCGCGGCCTGCATCGTCGGCAGGTCCGAATCGCTGCCCATCACGACGCCGACGATTGCCTGACCACTCATGCCTCGTCCCCCTTCCCGAACATCAGCGCCGACCATGCCGCGGTCGCCATCCGCTCGGCGTCCGCCGCGGCATCCGCGCGGGCGGTGACGTGCCCGATCTTGCGACCCGGCCGGCTCTCCTTGCCGTACCAGTGAACATGCGCGCCGGAGCACGCGAGCGCGTGCGGGATACGCGCGAAAGGGTCGCCGCCATCGGCCGGGCCGAGCAGGTTGCGGGTGACAACCGCCGGAGCGACCATCGCCGTTGCGCCCAGCGGCCAGTCGAGCACCGCGCGCAGGTGCTGCTCGAACTGGGACACCTCGGCGCCCTCGATCGTCCAGTGGCCTGAGTTGTGCGGCCGGGGAGCCAGCTCGTTGATCAGGACGCGCTCCCCGACGACGAAGAACTCGATCGCGAGCATTCCGGTCGCGCCGATGCGCTCGGCGATCCGGACCGCGATGTCTTCGGCCTTGCGCGAGACCTCCGGGCCGAACCGCGCCGGCACGTGCAGCTCGTGGCATATGCCGTCGCGCTGCACCGTCTCGGTGGCGGGGTACACGCGGTGGTCGCCGGACGGATTTCGAGCGACCAGCACCGCCAGCTCTCCGTCAAGCGGTTGAAAAGCCTCGGCAAGCAGCTCCGTGCCGCTCTCGCGCGTCCCGGCGATAACCTCGGCGGCGGCATCGCGGTCCTCGACAACCCAAACCCCGCGACCGTCGTAGCCGCCGCGCACGGCCTTGAGCACGACCGGCCAGCCATGCTCGCCGGCGAAGCGATCGAGATCGGCCTGGTCGCCGATCGGTGCCCAGGCCGGCCCCGGCAAGCCGGCGTCGGTCACCATCTGCCGTTGCAGGCGCTTGTTCTGGGCCAGCCGCATCTCGTCGGGCGGCGGCTGCACGTGGTGCCCCTCGGCCACGAGCGCGTCGAGCAGGTCGGGATCGACGAGCTCGTGATCGAAGGTGACCACATCGACGCGGGCAGCCAGCTCCCGGATACGCTCCGGATCATCGGGTGGGCCCACGACGACATTCGGGACGACTTGCGCCGCGCCGTCGTCGGCCGACGCCGCCAGCAGCGTGAGCTCGATCCCGAGCGGGATGGCGGCCTGCGCCATCATCCGCGCGAGCTGACCGGCACCGACGATGCCAACCCGATATCTCATCGCGGCGCTCTCCCGGCAGTCAGGCACGCTCGCTGAGCGCGTTGGGGTCGCCGACCGCGGTCCGGAACCGCTCGCGGAAGTGTTCCTTGGCGGCGGCCTCGGCGGCGTCGCCGGAGGCCTTCGCCTCCTGCACGGTCAATCGGACGTTGCTCTGCAGCTCCTGGCCGCTCTGGGGCGCCATCAGCGAGCTGATCGCCGCGCCAACGGCGGCGCCGAGCGCCCCGCCGACCACGAATGAAACGAGCTTGTTCATCGATGCATCCTTCCTGATCGCGAGCCCCGCAGGGAGACCATCCTCATCGCGCGTCCTAAAACAGCCTGCGGAGCAGGCCGCGAAGCACGAGCAGCACCGTCGCGATGCCCGCGCCCAGCGCGAAGGCGGCCGGCGCGTCGAAGGTCACCCGCACGTCGCCCTCGGCCGCCACGTCGCCCGCGAACAGGAAGGTCGCCTTGACGTCGCCGCCGGCCTTGACCGACCCGGTCGTCAGCATCCCGGCCGCGACATCCTGCTCGGCCGTCATCTCGCCGGCCGTCGCCACCACCGCCCGGCTGCGCGACAATCGCATCTGCTCGGCGTTGGCGACGACCGCGGAGGACGATTGCAGCACGATCCGTTCACCGGACGCCGTCAGGCTGCCCGAGTTCTGCATCTGCAGCGAGCGGGCCGACAGCGACCGCGCGCCGGAGTTCAGCATCGAGACGCGCTCGCCCTCGACCTTCTCCGCGCCGGAGCGCTCCATCGTGACGATGTTGCTGGATATGTCGCCAGCATCGCGCCGAAGCAGCTCGCTCGCCGCGTTCGGGTGCTTTTCCGGGCCGGTCTTGACCACACTCACCGGAATCGTGTCGGACACGGTCGAAAACTGGCCGTCCTGGTCTTCGGTGACCGATTCGCCGGTATGTTCGGTTGCCATGGCTGATCTCCCTGGTCGACGGTCGCGCGGTCCCGCCGCCGCACGCCGATACGCGCCGCCGGCCGTGCCGTCGACGCATCATCGCATCGCCAGAAGTGTACCAGCCGGGTATGGCGTCCCATCCCTCGCCCGACAGTCCGGGAGGCGAGTATCCTCATGCCGAGACGCCCGGCCGGCGCCACCGGATCGCGAAAGGACTCGCACATGCCCCACTACCATCCCGCCCTCCCCGATCACCGTCCCTTCGTTGTGGGGCACCGGGCCGGCAATCACATCCCCAAGGCCGAGCGGGCGGTGCGGCGCGGGGTCGACATGCTGGAGGCCGACGTCTGGCGCTACCGCAAGCAGCTGGAGGTGCGACACCTCAAGACGCTCGGCCCGCTGCCGATCCTGTGGGACCGCTGGGAGCTGGCGCCGGGGTGGACGCCCCGCCTGCACGTCGACGAGCTGCTCGACGCCACGCCGGACGATATTCCGGTGATGTTCGACCTCAAGGGCGAGGACCCGCACCTGCCGATCAGCATCGTCCGCACAATGCGGGAGAACTTTCCCGACCGCCCGATCATCATGTGCACCCGCTTCTGGATCCAGCTCGACCGCATCGCTCGCGAACCCGATATCACGCGAATCTACTCGGTCGGTGACCAGAAGGAGCGCAACGGCATCTTCGGCCGGCTCGAAACGCTGGAGTACCCGGCGGTATCGATCCACAAGAACCTGGTCAATCCGAGCCTGATGCGCCGGTTCGACGACGTCGGCGCGGTGGTGATGGCGTGGGGCGCGACAACGCGTGACGAGGCGGACCTGCTGCTGAGCCTCGGCGTCGACGGGCTGACCGTCAGCGAGGGCGCGCTGCAGAACTGGCTGCTTGCCGAGCGCCAGGGTCGCAACGGCACCGCCACTCCCGGCATCCGGGTCGCACACTCCGAGGAGACACCATGACTGACCACAAGACCGTCGGTATCCTGCTGTTCGATGACGTCGAGGTGTTGGACGCGTTCGGCCCATTCGAGGTCTTCTCGGTGGCGCAGACGGCCAATCCCGACGATCTCGGCGGCGAGCTCTTCACGGTGCTCACGATTTCCGAGACCGGCGCGCCGGTGCGGACCCGGGGCGGCCTGACGGTCACACCCCACCATGGATTCGCAGATCACCCGCCGCTGGACATCCTGCTCGTGCCCGGCGGCTACGGCACCCGCGCGCAGGTGAGCAACGCGGCCGTGCTGGACTGGCTGCGATCCCGCGCCGCTGAGGCGGAGCTCCGCACCAGCGTCTGCACCGGCGCGTTCCTGCTGGCCGAGATCGGGCTGCTGGACGGCCGCGCCGCCACCACGCACTGGGGTTCGATCGACCGGTTGCGGAAGGGGTATCGCGACATCGAGGTCCACGAGGATGTCCGGTTCGTCGACGAAGGCACCGTCATGACGTCGGCCGGTATCTCCGCCGGCATCGACATGGCGCTTCACGTTGTCGCCCGGCTGCACGGCGCGGACGCCGCGCGCGCCACCGCCCGCCACATGGAGTACGACTGGCGGCCATCTGAGCCGGGGTGAGCGCGACGCGGAATCTTCGGAGCCGAGCGCTTCGCGCACCCGGGCATCTCAGCCCGGGTCTAAGGATTGACGGCTTCGGGCACCGTCCCAACAGGCCGTCGACGGGCGATTCACACCACCACGTTCACCCCAGCAGCGGCGCGAGTCGAAGCAGGTCGCCGGTCATGCCGGCGGCGGTGACGGCCGCTCCGGCGCCCGGACCCGACACCACGGTCGGGTGCGCGTCGTAGCGCTTCGTCCGGAACGAAACCACGTTCTCGGGCCCGGTGGCCGCGCCCAGCACGGTGCTCGCCGGCACCGCCTGGAGCCCCACCTTGACCTCGCCGCCACCCTTCACCGACGCGACGTACTTCAGCACGCCCCCCTCGGCGATGGCATCGTCCGACAGCTCGGCGATCTCGGCATTCATGCCCTCGATGCCATCGAGGAACGCGTCGATGCTTCCGCCGGCAAGCGCGTCCGGAACGAACGAGCGGACATCGATCGTGTCGAGATCGACGTCGATGCCGCAGCTTCGCGCAAGGATGAGCGCCTTGCGGGCGACATCGAGCCCGCTGAGGTCGTCGCGCGGGTCCGGCTCGGTGAATCCAGCCTCCTTCGCCGCGCGAACCGCGCTGGCGAATGGCGTGCCGGAGGCGACGTCGGAGAAGATCGCGCCGAACGTGCCCGAGAGCATGCCGGCGATCTCCAGCGCTGTGTCGCCGGTGTCGAGCAGCGTGTGCAGCGTCGAAATCACCGGCAGGCCGGCGCCCACCGTCGCTTCGTAGCGCAGGTGCCCATGCGATTGCGCATGCGACCACAGCACCTGGCCGCGGGGATCGCGCGCGGGCAGCGCCAGCGGCGCCTTGTTGGACAGCACGACGCCGGCGCCCTGCTCCAGCGCGAGCGCGTCGTAGGTCGCGGTCTCGTCGCCGGCGGCAGCATCCATCACCACGGTATGCCCGTCCGAGGCCGCCTGGTGAATGACGGCATCCCATGCCATCACCCGCTCGGGGCGGTCGCCGTTCTCCCGGCGCGAGGCGGCGTGCCGGCGAAGGTCATCGTCGGCGATGCCGCGCTCGGTATCGACCTGAACCGCGCCTTCGCGGCCGCCGAGGGCGACCACCGAGACATCGACGCGCAGGCGGTCGCGCCACATCGCGCGGTGCGCGGCGATCTGCTCGAGGACCGCTCCGCCAACCGTGCCATAGCCGATCTGAACGACGCGCAGGTGTTTCATGATGGGGGTGTCTCCTGATCGCGGCCGCCCTGGCGGGTCCGCAGCTCCTCTTCGAGGCTGGCGATGCGCTCGCCGATGCCGGTGCGTTCCAGCAGCTCCGTGCGGCGCGCCCGCAGGCGTTCCGCCAGCTCTCCGAGATCCGGCCGCTGGATCGACACGCGGGTCGCCGCCGGGCGCCGCTGCTCCCAGCGGTCGCGCCAGTCGTCGAGCGTCTCCGTCAGCGACCGCTGCCACTCCTCGAGGTCGATGATCTCGTGGCTGGCCTCGGCACGACCGGCCGGCGTGGCATGACCGAGCGTGCGCAGGCGCGCTTCGCGTCGATCGAGCAGGCGCCGCTGGCCGGAGGCGGACACTTCGGCGATGGCGCCGATGGCGGCCCGCTCGATCGCCTGATTCGCGCTTTCCGGATCCACATCGGCGGACGGCCGGGGCTCCGGAATCACCGCATCGGCGAGGCCGAGCCGCAGGCACTCGTGCGCGGGCGCGACGACGCCGAACTCGTCGATCCCGCGTCGCCGGCCGATCGCCGGGGCGGGCGTCTCCACGATCGTGGTCGACATCACCGCGTTCGCCTGCATCAGCACGCGGTCGGCCTGCAGCGCGGCCAGGCCGAGCGGCCCGGCGGCGGTGCCGACCACAATCGATACCACCGGCACCGGCAATAGCGAGAGCACGGACGCAAGCTGCGCCGCGCCCTGCCCGACAGGGAACGGGGTTGCCTCACGCAACACCGCCGCCGAGGCGTCAACCAGGATCAGCAGGGGCAGGTCGAGGTGCCCAGCGAGGCGGGCCAGCCGCGTCGCCTTGCGCACCGACGAGAGGGTCGGCATGCCTGCCTTGCGGTCGAGCGCGACGACGACCAGCGATGTGTCGCGCACGCTGGCGATGCCGCCAATGACGGCATCGTCGTCGCGCTCGAGCCGGTCCCCGCGCACGGGAATCCACAGCGAGGCGATCTGGGCGACGACATCGCGGGCGGTCGGTCGGGCGTCGCGCTGCGCGGCGGCCATCGCCTCGCGGGCGGAGGGGAGCGCCGGCTCTTCGATCGGCGTCGGCGGCACGATACCCAGCCTCCCGCTGGCCGTGATCAGCCCGATCAGGCGGCTGAGCATGCCACGCAGCGCCACCCGACTCACCACCGAATCGAGCAGCCCGGCGGCGATCAGGTCGTCCGGCGTGGTCGGCGTGTCGTTGCTGGCGGGGGCGCTCCAGCCACCGACGCGGGCGCCGGGTTCCGCCACCAGCAAATCGCAGTGGCTGGCGAGCGTCTGGAACATCGACGACGACGTCGGATGCGTCAGCACGCCGATCACGGGCACGCCGGCGACGTGCAGCCGAGCGAAGGTGGCCGCAAGCCGGTTGTGCTGCACCAGCGCCAGCGTGCCGGGGTCGACCCGGGCCGTGCCGCCGGAGATGACCAGCACGCAGGGAATGCGCCGCTGCAACGCCAGCTCGAAGGCGGCGATCGTCTTCTCGCCCGTGACCGCGCCGAGCATCGGCCCGATCAGCGAGTCGTCCATCGCGACGACGACCGCCTCCCGGCCGCCGAAGGTGGCGACTCCGGTGACGACGGCCTCGGCCAGCGCGTCGTTCTCGCCTCCGGTTCCCTGGCCGGCGTTGCCGAACCGCACCGGGTCCATCGACAGCACGACCTGGTTCATCTCGACGAAGCTGTTGGCATCCGCCAGCAGCGCGATGCGCTCGCGCGGGCGCATCGGGAAATGGCGCTGGCAGGCGCCACACACGCGGTGGGAATCGTAAAGTTCGTCGTTGAGCAGGTCGGCGCCGCACCCCGGGCAGGAAAGATCGAGAACATCGTCGAGCGTGGCGTCGGATTCGAAATCGCTGAGCGTCAGCGGACGGTGGCGATCCGCCGCGGCTTGTTCGACCATCGTGCGCTCCTTTCGTCTCGGGGCCTGCTCCCATCCAGCGGGGCTCGCCGCGAAAACGCGTGCATTCATCGTAGGGTGCCGCTGGCGGCGGGTCAAACGCCGGGGTGGACAGCGGTCCGCGTTCCGGTGATGCTGCCGGGGAAATCGACATCGCGGCCCGACCGGGCCTCACGAGGACGCATCATGACCGCCAGCCCATCTCCCTGGATAGTCACCCGGCCCATCGTCAGCGGCCGTCGCGGCGCGGTCGCGGCCAAGGCGCCCGAGGCCGTCGCCGCCGGGCTCGCCATGCTCGAGAAGGGCGGCAACGCCATCGATGCCGCCGTGGCGACCGCGTTCGCCGCCGGCGTGGCCGAGCCGTGGATGAACGGCCTCGGGGGCGGCGGCTTCTTCGTCGCCTGGCTGGCGAACGAAGGGCGCAGCGTCGCCGTCGACTATCCGATGCGCTCTCCCGCCGGCGCGACGCCGGAGATGTTCCCGCTCGCCGGCACCGCGCCCGACGCCTCGCTGTTCGGCTGGCCCGCGACGGTCGACAACGCCAACGTCGTCGGGCACCGCGCCGTCGCCATTCCGGGCACGGTGGACGGCCTCGCGCTCGCGCTGGAGCGATTCGGCACGCTGTCGCTGGCCGAGGTGCTGGAGCCGGCGATCGAGATCGCCGAGCGCGGATTCGAGGTCACCTGGCACACCACCCTCTGGATCGCGAAGGACGCGGCCAATCTCGGGCGCTTCCCCGGCAGCGCGGCGATCTACTACGACGCCGGCGGTCACGCGCCGGTGTCGCTCAGCCAGGTCGCACCGAAACGCCTGTGCAATCCCGACCTCGCCCAAACGCTGCGCGGCATCGCCGAAAACGGCCCGCGCTGGTTTTACGAGAGCGAGATCGCCGAGACGTTCGCCAGCCACTTGCGCGAGCATGGCGGCACCCACACCGCCGAAGACTTCCGCTGCTATCGCGCGAGAGAGATCGACCCGCGCGTGGTGTCCTACGGCGATCACACGGTGCACACGGTGCCCGGCCCCTCCGGCGGCAGCACGCTCGCCCAGATGCTGCGCGTGGTCGACCGCCTCGATGTCGGCTCGCGCGGGCACAACACGCCGGAGGCACTGCACCTGCTGGCGCAGATTGGCCGCCGCGCCTACGCCGACCGCTTCAGCTACTTCGCCGACCCCGATCACGTCGAGGTACCGTGGGACGCCTTCCTCAGTGACGACTACGT
>JAEVYR010000296.1 GCA_023392645.1 Chloroflexota bacterium
GGGCCGAAGCGCAGGACGACTAGCCCGGATCCCCGACAATACGATGCGCAGCCAGCCCCGCCACGGTCACCGTGGCGGGTCGTTGCGTTGTCTATGTATCGGTGGTGCGCACGCGCGCGTCGGACGAGGCCAGCGCGGTCGACGCGGTCGCCGCGAGAGCGTGGAAGGTCGCCTGCTCGTCGCGGGTCACCTCGCGTGGTCGCCGCCAGGCGAACACCATCGCCGCGCGCACTCGGGCATTGACGTAGACCGGAATGATCGACGTCGAACGGAGTCCCTGTGCGGTGTGAATCGGCATCGCCTCGGGCGAGAACTCGGGATGACGACGGGTGTCCTCGATCAGTACCGCCGTTTGATGCGACAGTAGCCGGCCGAGTACGCCCACCGGTCCGGGCAGCCGCTGGTGCAGGAAATCGGTCGATTGCGCGCCGGATGCCGAGTGCCACATGACCTCGTCGGCCGTGAACTCCGCGATCGCCACGAAATCGGCCCCGGTAATGAGGCGGGAGGTGCGGCAGATGATGTCGAGCGCATCCTGCAGCTTCGGCGTGCGCGCGATGCTGTCGGTGAGGCGGCGAAGCGTCTCGGTTTCGGCCAGTCGCTGCTCGAGCCGGTCGGCCAGGGTCATCCGGTGCAGGGTAGGGCCGGCGATGTCACAAAAGCTGAAGACAGCGCGCACGTGCCCCGCCAGGAGATCGGCCGGCACCGATTCCGGCCAGATCGCCACCAGCGCCCCGATCACCTCGCGCGCGCCATGAAGCGGCGCGATCGCGGCCGCGCCGACGCCGGGCAGCTCCGGCAGCGCATCGGGCGGACGCACGCGGGCGGGAACGTCCGGGCCCAGCGAGAGCCCGGTTACGATCGCGCGCTGGGGAATGGTATCGCGGCCAATGCTGGTGTCGATCAGGTTCGCAATCTCGCCGGCGATGGCGTCACCGGCCCGGTCGAGATCGAGCTCGTCGAAGACGGGATTCGCGGCGCGGTGACCACCGGAGTAGCGGTAGGTATCGCGATCGGTGCGATCGAAGAGCAGGGTGGTGGCGCCCGTCGCGGCTTCCACGGCATGAACGAGGATGTCGCGCGCCGCTTCGGCGGATTCGGCCATGGCGATGCGCGCGAGCGTGTCGGAGATGACCTGGCTCATCGACGCGGGGCTGGCGATGTCGGGGTGCGCGACGAGCGCGAGCCCGAGCATCCGCCCGATCGCTTCCACGACCGTCGCGGTTTCGACCGAGAAGCGGTCCGGTGCGGTGCTGTCGAGCACCAGCAGGCCGATCACGTCGCCGCGCGCGATGACCGGCGCGACCAGGGTCTGTCGCATGCCATGCTGGCGGCGCATCGCGTCCCCGCGGTAGACGTCATGGTCGGGCTGCAACGTGTGCAGCACCGTGATGCCCTCGGTGAGCGGCACCTGGACCAGCGAGTGATCGTCGGCGGGGAGGGACTCGTATCGTTCCGGCAGGCCAAGCGAGTCGCCATAGAGGCGAGCCATGCGCAGGCGGCGGGTCGTGGGATCCAGGGTGCCGATGGCGAGGCGTTCGGGCCGGGCAACGCGGAGCACCGCCTGTTCGACGGCCTCGAACATCCCGTCGCGGTCTGCCGCGAGGTCGAGTCGTTGCAGCAGGTCGAGCAGGGTGAGCTCGATGCACGAACGCTGGGTGGCGGTGGCATCGGCGCGGAGGGAGTCCGTCATATCGGCATCGCTCCGGGTGAGGTCGCACACGTTGGGGCCGCGGACGACGCAGGCCACGACGTATGTAGCTCGATGACCTGATCGGCTGAAAACCACGCGTCGCGCACGTTGCCGACCAGATACAGGGACCCTGTGACCAGCATAGCATCGTCGTGGCCGGGACGGGCGAGCGAACGGGCCCGAGCGAGGGCGTCGATGGGATCCGGCTCTGCCACGATGGGGCCTTCGAAGCCGGCGGCACGGATCGCCTCGGCGAGATCGTCCGCGGCGCGCGACGCCTTGGCGAAGACCTGGGGCGAGGTGGCGACGATCGCGTCGGCGTGGGGACGGAGCGCGGCGATGCTCTCGTCCACATGCTTGGCTTCGAGCGCGCCGAGCACGATGATGCGACGACCATCCGGGCTGACCGGCAGCAGCGCCGGCAGGTCGGCGGCGAGCGCGGCGACCTTCTGGGCATTGTGGGCGCCGTCGAGCAGCGTGCGCGGCGTCCCCGGCATCGTCTCGGCGCGTCCCGGGATGCGGGCGGCCGCGAGGCCACGGGCAATGGCGTCGTCGCGAATGGCCCAGCCGCGGGCGGCGAGCATCCGGGTGGCGGTGAGGGCGGTCTGGCCGTTGCGTGCCTGAAAACCGCCCGCCATGCCGATGCGCCATTCCTGCCCGGTGGCGACCTCTCGCCATGATGTCCCGGATTCGGAAATCCGGAGATCCGTAACAGCGCTGGCGAGGTCGATCTGGCGCAGGTCCGCGCCCGTGGCTCGCGCCTCGGCCGCCATCGCCGCGATCGCCTCCGGCTGCGTGACGGCGCTGAGGGCCGGCTTGCCCGGCTTGATGATGCCGGCCTTGTGCCACGCGATCTGCTCGATGGTGGTGCCGAGCGTGTGGGTGTGATCGATGCCGACGGAGGTGATCACCGCCAGCTCGGGATCGATGACATTGGTCAGGTCGAAGCGGCCGCCCGCGCCAACCTCGATCACGGCGATGTCGGCCACGATTTCCTCGAGAAACAGCATGACCAGCGCGATCCACGCCTCGCCGTAGGTGATGTGGTCGGCATCGGGGAACGCCGCGAGCCGGTCGAGCAGGTGGTCGACCAGCCGCGCGAACAGATCGGCCTCGACCAGCTCGCCATCGACCTGGAGCTTCTCGCTGGCAACCTGCAGGTAGGGGGAGGTGTGGACGCCGGTGCGATACCCCGCGGCGGTGAGGATCGCGGCGATCGCGGTCGTCGTCGATCCCTTGCCCGACGTGCCGCCGACGTGAACCTTCGGAATGCTCGCCGCCGGGTTGCCGAGGAAGGCGAGAAACGCGCGCAAGCGGTCCATCCGCTCGCGGGCGCGACGCTGGACGGCCTCGCGTGACGTGTCGTCGCGGGACGGGGTGGCGACGATCAGGGCGTCGAGCCGATTGACGGCATCATGAAACCGGGCAACCGAGTCAGGCATGGGCGGCGCATCTCTCCGGGAGTGTGGCGGGCGATGGGCCGGTGAGGCCCGAGCGGGTACCATTATGACGGTAACGCCGCTCGATGTCCGCCGCGCGCCGCGACGCGCATCACAGACGCACCTGACCAACCTGCCGAGGAACCGACTGCCGCATGATCAACATTCTCGTCACACTTGTCATCCCGGTGATCGTCCTGACCCGCTTCAGCGGCGACGATCAGCTCGGGCCGACGCGCGGGCTGCTGCTGGCGCTGGCGTTCCCGATCGCCTGGGCCGCCTGGGAGATGTACAAGCAGCGCAAGATCGGCTGGACGCCGATCATGGGCGTCGTCAGCGTGCTGTTGACGGGCGGCATCGCGCTGCTGGAGCTGCCGCCGGAGCTGGTGGCGATCAAGGAGGCGTCGATCCCGCTGGCGTTGGCGCTGGCGATTCTGGTGTCGGCGTGGATCGGCAAGCCGCTGGCGCGGATCTTCCTCAACCAGATGCTCAACCGCGACAAGGTCGAAAGCGCGCTGGCGGAGCGGGGGACGACGCAGGAGTACGAGCATCGCACGGCCCGGGCGACCTACATGCTCGCGAGCGCGTTCCTGCTGTCGGCGGGGCTCAATTACGGGCTGGCGCGGGTGGTGGTGACGGCGGATCCCGGAAGCGAGACGATCAACAGCCAGCTTGGCCGGATGACGGCGCTGAGCTTCCCCGTGATCACGATCCCGGTGATGATCGTGCTGTTCATCACCGTGTTTTACATCCTGAGGATCGTCAACCAGCTCACGGGCCTCGAGGCGGAGGATGTGATTCGCCAGCCCGGCAAGGAGCTCGAAAAGCCCGAGCAGGATTGAGCAGGCACGCTCCCAGACCATCGACTAATCGAAAGGCCCGCCCTCGAAGGGACGGGCCTGTCTGTTGTCGAGGATGTGGGCGCTGGTGTCACGCAGCTCCACCAGGCGACCGCATGGGACCGTCCATGGTGGGCGGACCCGCCGCGACCGGCGATGTTCCCCGGGCACAGGGCCCGGGGCTGCCAGGGTGACGTGAGCACCAGGATTCGATCGTGCCCCACATCCGCGAACCGGCCGACCGCCGCGACTTGGGCATAGCCGGTCAGTCCGCCGCCGAGGCTTCTGGACTGGTGGCTGGGCCGGAGATGGCCGGTCCCTCGACGCGGACGTCCGGGAGCCAGCGCAGCCACCGTGGCAGGTACCAGTTCCGATCTCCCAGCAGCGCCATCGCCGAGGGCACGATGATCGAGCGCACGATGGTCGCGTCGATCAGCACGGCGACCCCGAGCCCGAATCCGGTCTGCTGCAGCATCGACAGGCGACCAGCCGCGAACCCTCCGAAGACGGCCACCATGATCAGGGCGGCGCCGGTGATGATCCGCGCCGTTCGCTGCAGGCCGACCGCGACCGACTCGGCGTTGTGGTGCGAGCGGTCGTAGGCCTCACGGATCCGGCTCAGCAGGAAGACGTGGTAGTCCATGCTGAGACCGAACAGGATCGTGAAGAGCATGAGGGGCAGCCAGGCTTCGATCGCGTCGACCTGCTGGAAGCCGAAGAATCCAGCCAGATGGCCCTCCTGGAAGAACCAGACCATGAGCCCGTAGGCGGCGCCTACCGAGAGCAGGTTCATCAGCACCGCCTTGGCGGCGACGACGATCGAGCGGAACACGATGAGCAGGAGCAGGAAGCTGAGTCCCAGCACGAAGCTGAACACAACCGGGGTGTAGGCGTCGGTCAGTGCGAACGAGTCGACGTTGTTGGCGGTGACCCCCGAGACCATGATCTCGCTGCCGGCCATCGTCCGCTCGATCTGCGGAATGATGTCATCGCGCAGCAGGTGGATCGCGTCTTCGGCAGCGGTCCCTTGCGGGTCAACTGTCATGGGAACGGAGATCAGCGCGACCCGGTTGTCCGGGCTGCTGGTCACCGTCGCGGGGCCGAAGAGGGGCTGGCCCTCGGCCGTCGTCGCACCGGCGAGCTCATCCTGCAGCCGCGTGATGCCGTGCTGGACCGTGGGGTCGTCCAGCGGCCCGTCGACCACGATCTCGACCGGGGCGATGCGGCCGGCGGCGAAGTCGGTGGCGAGAATGGTGTAGGCCTGTTTCGATTCCAGGTCGTCAGGCAGGGCCGATACGCCGCTGGTGCCCAGCTCGATGTTCAGGTAGGGGATCGCGAGGAGGAGCAAGAGCCCGACCGACGCGACGAGGCTGATGACCGGCCGGCGCATGACGATGCGCGTGATCCGGCCCCAGAAGCCCGTGTGGATCGTCTCGTGGTCGTAGGCCCGTTGCCTGGCGGCGGTCGCGGCGTCGTACCGGATCCGACGCGGCCAGTCGAGCTTGTCGCCAAGGACGCTGATCATCGCGGGGATCAGGGTCAGCGTGCCGATGATGGCGACCACCACGACGAGGATGGCGCCGAGCCCGAGCGAGCGGTAGATGTTGGTGGGCACGATCAACAGACCGGCCAGGGCAATCACGACGGTCAGGCCGGAGAAGAACACGGCCTAGCTGGCGGTGCCGCCGGCCAGCGTTATGGCGTCGAGTTTCGGCGCGCCGCGCCGGCGCTCTTCGCGATACCGGTCGACCACGAACAGGGCGTAGTCGATCCCGACCGCGAGACCGATCATCGTGATCATGTTCGACACGATGAACGACAGCTCGAAGACCTGGCTGACGAGCGCGGTGAGACCGAAGGCGATCGCGATCGTCATCACCGCGAGGATGATAGGAACGGATGCCGCCACGAGCGCGCCGAAGACGACGAGCAGGATGACGAAGGCCACACCGGCGCCGATGCCCTCGCCACGCGCGAGGTCTTCCTCGACGATCGTGGTGGTTTCGTGGTTGAGGCTGCCGTCGCCCACGGTGAGGATCTCGAATCCTGGCGATGCCTCGCGCTGACCGTGGACGAGGGCGACGAAGTCATCACCGTGCTCGACCGCCTCTTCGAGCGATCCGGTCAAGGTGACGGGAATGATCGTCGTGTGCTTCTTGTCGGAGAGGAGGTTCGCCGCGGCGCCGGGGTCCTGACTGGCCATCTCGTAGTAGTTCGTGGCGCCGGCCACGATCTCGGTGTCGGCG
>JAEVYR010000475.1 GCA_023392645.1 Chloroflexota bacterium
CGAGCAAGAACATCGTGCGCGGCTTCCACGCGATCGACCGCTTTCTGGAGGCGCACCCCGAGAACAAGAACCGCGTCAACTTCATCGCGGTGACGCAGCCATCGCGCATGGACGTCGAGGAGTACCGCGACTACCTCGACGACATGAGCGCCACCGTCGGCCGCATCAACGCCAAGTACGCGAATGTCGAAACCGGTTGGCAGCCGATCCAGATCATCATGGGCGAGAGCTACCCCCGCGTGCTGGCGGCGATGCGGTGGTACGACGTCCTGCTGGTCAACTCGATCATCGACGGCATGAACCTGGTCGCCAAGGAGGGCGCGCTGATCAACGAGCGTAGCGGCGTGATCATCCTCTCCGAGGGGGCTGGCGCCGCGCTGCAGCTCGGCGAGCACGCGCTGATGGTCTCCCCGGCCGATGTCGAAGGTACCGCCGACGCGATCTACGAGGCGCTGACGATGCCCTTCAGCGAACGCCAGCGCCGCGCGCGGGCGCTGCGGGAATCGGTCGAGCACGAGGACGTCCGCGAGTGGTTCCAGGATCAGCTCGCCGACATCGCGCTGCTCGTCGAGGCTCGCGGCGAGGACGCGACGGAGGAAACCACTCCCGAGGCGTAGCCACCGCACCTCTGATGGGTCCGGCTCTCTGCAGGGGTGATGCCTGTTTCACACAGCGCCGCCCATCTCACCGTCACTCTGAGGTTCGCGAGGAGTGACGGCATTGCATGCCGTCGCACACCATGCACCACCCGGCTCCGTCGCATTGGCTCCGCCGGCCGACCTGATCTCGCTGTGCTTTCCTACTCTCGCTCGTGGCGGGCCTGCGGGTAGTCGCGCGTCAGTTGCGGCACCGACGTGTCCAGTCCCGAGAGACGCGCCGGCTCCATGATCGCCTCAACATCGTGCCGGTGCATCAGGCCAGCGTCGACGATCAGGTCGGCGATGCCCGCTCCCGTCGTCAGCGCCGTATGCGCGATCTGGCCCGCTGCCGCATAGCCGATGTACGGGATGAACGCGGTCGCGATCCCCGCCAGTGACGACGACTGTTCGCCGAGGCGGCGCTCGTCGGCCGTGATGCCGTCGATGCAGTTGACCCGCAGCGTCACCAGCGCCGCCGTCAGCCACTTCTCGCTCGTCAGCAGCGCGTTCGCGACCACCGGCCCGAAGGCGTTGAGCTGAAGCTGCCCCGCCTGTGACGCGGTCGAGACGATCACGTCGTTGCCCAGCACGCTGAAGCAGACCTGATTCACGCTCTCGGGGATGACCGGGTTGACCTTGCCCGGCATGATGCTCGAACCCGCCTGCCGCTCGGGCAGCTTGATGTCGCCGAATCCGGCCTGCGGACCAGACGACAGCAGCCGGAGGTCGTTGCAGATCTTCGAGAGCAGCATCGCGAAGCGGTTGATCGCGCCCGAGACCTGCATGTACGGCCCCATGTCGCTGGTGGTGGAGACGAGATCCCTCGCGGTGTGGAGATCGAGCCCCGTGATTTCGCTGAGATGCCGGCGTGCCGCCTCGGCGAAGCGGGGATCGGCGGCGATGCCGGTGCCGATCGCGGTCGCGCCGAGGCTGATCGTGCGGAGCGCGGGACGCGACCGCTCCAGATCGATCCGGCTCTCGCGCACCATCGTCGCGAACCCGCCGAACTCCTGCCCGAGCGTCATCGGCACGGCGTCCTGCAACTGGGTGCGCCCGACCTTGATGATCCGCGAGAACTCGGCCGCCTTGGCCGCGAGCGATTCCTCGAGCAGCTCCATCTCGGCCACCAGCCGGTTGAGCTGGCGGTCGATCGCGAGCTTCAGCGCGGTGGGATACGTGTCGTTCGTGCTTTGGCTGCGGTTGACGTCGTCGTTCGGCGAGAGGTGGTCGTAGTCGCCCTTCTCGTAACCGCCGAGCTCGAGCCCGCGGTTGGCGATCACCTCGTTGACGTTCATGTTGGTGGAGGTGCCGGCGCCGCCCTGCATGATGTCGACGACGAACTGGTCGAGCAGCTCACCTCGCGCGATCTCCGCGCAGGCGGCGTCGATCAGGTCGGCGCGCGTGTGCGACAGCGAGCCGATCTCGGCGTTGGCGCGCGCCGCCGCCTGCTTGACCTTCGCGTAGGCCACGATGAAATCGGGAAAATCCGAAATCGGCCGTCCCGTGATGGCAAAATTCTCGATCGCCCGCGCCGTGTTCACGCCCCAGTAGGCGTTGGCGGGGACGGCGACCTCCCCCAGCGAGTCGTGCTCCAACCGAACCGGGCCATCGTCCCATGGTTCGGTCGTCCGTACGCTCGCATCAAACGCCCGTTTCGTGCCTACCTCGACCATGATGTCCTCCTCGACAGCGCGCCTCGTCGTTGCGGCGCGATCGGATCAAATCTCCGCACATTATGGACCGAGATGGTGAGATTTGGTGCGTCGTGCACAAATGGATTGGCTCGAATTTCACACCGCGCACAAACCGGAAACCGGAAATCCATTGACGCGGGGAATCGGCTGTGCCACGATGCGGACTATCTGGACAACCTGCATACAGTCGCCACATCGCTGCAAACGTCAATCTCGCGGAATCACTCGTCGCACGTGCGCGTGCGGCCGTTTGGAAAGGAGCGGTGACACCCGGGACCTCGTCCAGACCGTTGCGAGCGTGATTGTCAGCCAACACGGAGAGATTCGATGGATGCTCGGAACATAAAGAAGCTCACCCAAAGCCGGCGCGACGTGATCAAGATTGGCGCCGCCCTCGGCGCCGGCGCGGCCGGTCTCGGTTTCGCCGCCGCGGCCGCGCAGGATCAGTCGGAAAAGACCGGAGTCGATCCCGCTGAGTGGACGCCGGAGCATATCAAGGAGATCGCGGGGACCTACGAGCCCGACACCGCGGCGGACGTGGCGGAGGTCACCCCGCTCGACCACGAGGGCAAGTTCGACCTCTGGTACGTCGGCCCCAACGAGACGACACCCGAGATCCAGGCCGAAAAGGAAGGCGAGTTCTGGACGTCGTGGGGCGAGACGTACCCGAACATCCCGATGGTGGATGGCGACAACGTCCTCAACATCGGTTACAACGACCTGCTCGACAAGGTCCGCACGGCCGCGATCGGCTCGGCGGCGCCGAACGTCGCCCGCCTTCCGATTCTCTGGGGCGTCGAATTCGCCGCGCGCGGCCAGTTGCAGGAGATCAACCTCGCCGACTTCGGCTTCAGCGAGGAGGATTTCTGGCCCGGCGCGCTGAAGTCCTGCCGCTGGCAGGACAAGCTCTACGGCATCCCCACCAACAATGAGACGATGGCGTTCATCTGGAACGCGAAAATCTTCGAGGAGGCCGGGCTCGATCCGGACACGCCGCCGGCCACGTGGGACGAGGTGGTCGAGTTCTCGAAGGCGATCAAGGACGCCACCGGCAAGGCTGGCTACGGGCTGGTGGCGCGGGTGAACGCCGGCAACACGCCGTTCCGGTTCATGCCAATGCTGTGGGCGTACGGATCCGGCGCGCTCGATGAGGCCGAGGAGAACCCGACCTACGAGACGGTGATGGTCAACAACGAGGGCGGCATCGCGGCGCTGCAGGCGTGCTACGACATGTACGTGCGCGACAAGTCGGCGCCGGCGTCGGCGCTGACCAACACGCAGACCGAGAACGGCGACCTGTTCATCGCCGGCGAGGTCGCGATGATGATCAGCCACCCGAGCGAGTACGCGTCGTTGCGGGACAAGGCCTCCAAGGCGCAGGGCGCCGACAAGGAGCTGGCCGACGAGATCGTCAACAATGTCCGCTACGGGCTGATCCCCGAGGGTCCGGTGCGGCGCGGTGTGGTGTTCGGCGGCTCGAACATCCACATCTTCAAGGATGACATCGTGACCAACGAGGGCGACATCGACGCCATGCGGGCGTTCATGGCGTTCCACTGCGGCCCCGAGTGGTCGACCAAGATGGCATGGACCTCGTCCAACCCGGGCCACGTGCGCGGCTTCGAGACCCCGGCAATGGCGGAGCGCCTCGAGCAGATCCCGTTCCTCGACGTGACGACGTCGATGCTGCCCTACGGCATCCCCTTCCCGGTGATCCCGGAGGCGACGCAGATCATGAACGAGATCATTCCGAACATGCTGCAGAACGCGCTCACCGAGACCATGACGGTCGAGGAAGCGGCGAACAACGCGGCCGAGGAGATCGAAACGCTGCGCGGCGGCGGCTTCTAGACCGTTCGGCCAGCCGGCGCGAGCGTCCGTGCCCGCGCCGGCTGGCGACATCGCGAACCGTGGCAAAGGTACGTCAGCATGGAATCCCCTCCATTCCAGGCCGCGCCCGCAACTGTCTTGCAGGAGCGGGGATCGAAGAAGCGCCCCGGCCCGTTTCGCGGCATCGCCAGCCACTGGGCGGACTACATGTATGTCTTGCCTTCGGTGCTGGTGATGCTGCTGGTCATCGGCTACCCGCTCGTGTACACCGTCTACCTGTCGTTTTTCGTCACACCGCCGAGCACCGGCGGCCGGTATTACACGGGGCTCGACAACTACACGACGCTGCTCCAGAGTGACCGGTTCTGGAGGGTCACCAAAAACACGTTCCACTGGACGGTCTGGTCCACATTGTTCGCGTTCATGATCGGTTTCGGCGCCGCGCTGGTGGTGCAGAAGCAGTTCATCGGGCGCGGGTTGCTGCGCGGGCTCCTGCTCATTCCGTGGGTGATCAGCCAGGTCGCGGCGGCCTATGTGTGGCGGTGGCTCTACCACAGCGACTATGGCCTCATCAACGGCATGCTGATGGACCTGGGCATCACCAGCGAGCGCTTCATCTTTCTCGACTCGACGACCTGGGTGATGCCATCGCTCATCGTCGCCAACGTCTGGAAGGAGTTCCCGTTCGTGATGATCATGATGCTGGCGGGCCTGCAAACGGTGCCGGAGCAGTTGCTGCGCGCCGCGCGGGTCGATGGCGCGAACGCGATCAGCCAGTTCCTGCACGTCACCGTGCCGCACCTGAAAAACATCATCGTGGTCACGGTGCTGCTGCTTTTCGTCGGTAACCTGAACTCCTTCGCCCTCGTCTGGATCATGACCGGCGGCGGACCCGCCGGGGCCTCGGAAATCTGGATCGTGTCGATCTACACGACCGCCTTCCGGAACCTTCAGTTCGGCCTGGCGTCTGCGTTCTCCGTCATCCTGTTCGTCTTCATGATGACGGTCGGCTACTTCTACGTGCGCGCCCTCACGGCGGGCACCAGCACCCGGGAGCTCGCCCGATGAGCGCCACGCCAACCACCCCAAACCGACGTCCGAAATGGCGCAGGCCGGAAAATATCGTCGCGATCGTGTTCATGATCGGGCTGCTGATCTACACCGTCGTGCCGATGGCCTGGATGCTGTCGACATCGCTGAAATCGCAGTTCGGCGCGTTGCAGCAGCCACCCCGCTGGATACCGGAGCACGTGACGATCGACCAGTACCGGACGCTGCTCTCGCCCTACAACGACATCGGCCGCGATTTCCTGCGCTACCTGCTGAACAGCATCTGGGTTTCGACAGCCAGCACGGTGCTCGGCGTCGCGGTCGCCGTGCCGGCGGCCTACGCCTTCTCCCGTTTCAGCTTCCCGGGCAAGAACGCGCTGTTCTTCTCGGTGCTGGTGCGGAACATGTTCCCGCTGGTCGTCTTCCTGATACCGCTCTTCATCCTGATGCGAAACCTGCGCCTCGTCGACACGCACCTGTCGTTGATCGTCACCTACCTGACGTTCGGCCTGCCGCTGTCGATCTGGCTGCTGAAGGGCTTCTACGACAACATCCCGCCGCAACTCGAACAGGCGGCGCGCATCGACGGCGCCACACGCTTCCAGGCGTTCTGGAAGATCGTGATGCCGCTCTCCTCCCCCGGCATCATCGCGACCGCGATCTACGCGTTCATCCAGGCGTGGAACGAGTACGTCTACGCGCTGACCTTCCTCAACAGCGACAGCCTGCTCACGCTGCCCGTCGGCCTGCAGCGCTTTTTCGCGGAGTATTCGACCAACTGGCCCGGCCTGATGGCGGCGTCGTTCATCATGAGCGTCCCGGTGGTCGTGCTCTTCCTCGTGCTGCAAAAGCACTTCGTGCGCGCGCTCACCGAAGGCGCGGTCAAGACATGACGGTACCGATTCGATCCAGCACCAGCGCGGGAGCAGACTGACCGATGGCCACGATTGACTTGCGCGACGTGATCAAGGAATTCGGCGAGGTGCGGGCGGTGGACCGCGTGTCGTTCGGGATTCAGGACGGTGAGTTCGTCGCCCTGGTCGGCCCGTCCGGCTGCGGCAAGACCACCACCCTGAACATGCTCGCCGGACTCGAAGAGGTCACCGGCGGCACCATCAGCATCGATGGGCGCGTCATCAACGAGCTGGACCCGAAGGACCGCGACATCGCGATGGTGTTCCAGAACTACGCGCTCTACCCCAACAAGACCGTCTACGAGAACCTCGCTTTCCCCCTGCGGATGAAGAAGGTGCCGAAGGCGGACATCGACACCCGCGTGCGCCAGACGGCGGAAGTGCTCAGCATCACCCCGCTGCTTGCGCGACGCCCGCGGGAGCTCTCCGGTGGGCAGCAGCAGCGCGTCGCCCTCGGCCGCGCGCTCGTGCGCAACCCCAAGGTTTTCCTGATGGACGAGCCGCTGTCCAACCTGGATGCCAAGCTGCGCGTGCAGATGCGCACCGAGCTCAAGCGCTTCCATCAGGATCTCGGCGCCACCATCATCTACGTCACCCATGATCAGCTCGAAGCGATGACGATGGCCGACAAGATCGCGGTCATGAGC
>JAEVYR010000495.1 GCA_023392645.1 Chloroflexota bacterium
CTACGTCGGCGGCATCATCACCGGCAGCGACGACCCGATCGCCCAGCTCGACGGCTTCGTCAACGAGATGAACGCGTTCGTCGCCGAAAAGGGCTTCACCGACACCCGCTTCTCCAATCCTCATGGCAACGACGCGCCGAACAACTACTCCTCCGCCTACGATATCGCCCACCTCGGTGGGCTGCTGATGCAGGACGAGTTCCTCGCCGGCGTCGTCCGCGAGCCCGGCTATTCGTTCACGTCGGTCGGACCGGAGGCGCGCAATTATCAGAAGTCGAGCACCAATGAGTTGCTGGGGCAGTCGGGCGTGGTCGGCATCAAGACCGGCTCGACCGAGGAAGCCGGCGGTTGTGTCGTGCTCGCGCGCCAGGTCAACGATGGCAACTCGATGGTGATCACCGCGGTGCTCGGCTCGGATCTCCAGTACAACGACGTGGGCGCGATCACGCTCGACACGCGTTGGGACGACGCCGGTCGGCTCATCGCCTACACCGACGCGACCTTCATGTGGCTGCCGCTCACCGACGCCACCACGTTTCGCAACCTGCCGACCGAGCTGGCCGTCTGGAACGTCCAGGTCGAGGGCAACCCCTACGTGCCCATCACCACTGCCGACGACATCCTGACGCGCTACCAGCTCGCGTTGAATCCGGAGGGTGGCGGCAGTATCGACATTTACTACGACAACGACCGCGTCGGCTCGCTGCCGCTCCAGTCGGCCACCGCCACGACGCAGGAGCCACCGGCATGAGCCGACAGGCCGACCCGGGCGGCGAAAGCCGGGAATACCAGGGCGAGCGGCTCCAGCGCGTGCTCGCCCAGCGAGGCGTTGCCTCCCGCCGCGCAGCCGAGGGACTTATCACCGCCGGCCGCGTCCAGGTCAACGGCCGCGCGATCACCGAGCTCGGCACCCGCGTCAATCCGAATCGCGACGAGATTCGCCTCGACGGGCGCATCCTCCATCCGCAGCGGCCGCGCTACATCGTGCTCAACAAGCCCAGCGGCTTCATCACCACCGTCAGCGACGAGCGCGACCGATGGACGGTGATGGATCTCGTCGACATCCCCGAGCGCGTGTACCCGGTCGGCCGGCTCGACCGCGCCACCCAGGGGCTGATCCTGCTCACCAACGACGGCGATCTCGCCCACCGCGTGATGCACCCCAGCTACGAGGTCGACAAGGAATACCTCGCCTTCACGGGCCAGCGTCCGACCGAAAGCCAGCTTGAACGGCTGCGCGATGGCATCCCCATCGACGGCCGCCGCGTCGTGCCCGAGGAGGTCCGCCTCTTCCGCGAATCGGACGAGGGCGTGGCGATCCGCGTCGTCATCCACGAGGGGCTCTACCATGTCGTGCGCCGGATGATGGACGCCGTCGGCAGCGAGGTGAGCCGCCTGCGCCGCACCCGGCTCGGCCCGCTGCGCATCCAGGGCATCCCCACCGGCGCCTGGCGCGACCTGACTCCCGGCGAGCTGGTCCAGCTCTACGAGGCGGTCGGCATGCCGGCCGCGGACGCCGAGACCGCCAACGCCCGCCGCACCATCGTGCGCAATCCGGTGGGCGGCTACACCCACCGCGCGACAGGCGGCGCGGAGTCGGCGAAACCGACCGAAACCCGTGGCGGCGATCGCCCTCCCGGCGACCGCGAGAGACGAGGACAACGTGGGCACCATGACAACGCACGACCATCGCCGGGTGATCGCGATCGACGGCCCGGGGGCCGCCGGAAAGTCGACGGTCGCCGTCGCGGTCGCTGACCAGCTCGACGCCCTGCTCTTCGACACCGGCGCGCTCTACCGCGTGGTGACCCTGCTGGCGCTGCGCACCGGCACGTCGATTTCCGACGGTGAGGCACTCGCCGGACTGGCGGACGCCGCCGCCATCGAGCTGCGACCCGCCTCGGTCGACGACGGGCGCACCAGCGACGTGCTGCTCGACGGCGAAGACGTCACCTGGGCGATCCGCACGCCCGAGATCGACGCCCGCGTCTCCGAAGCCTCCGCCCACGCCGCCGTCCGCGACGCCCTGCTCGACGTCCAGCGACGTATCGCCGACGGCATCGCCGCCGTGCTCGTCGGGCGCGACATCGGCACCGTCGTCATCCCCGACGCCGGCCTGAAGATCTATCTCGACGCCAGCGCCGAGGAGCGCGCGCGTCGCCGCTACCTCGACATGCGCCGCCAGCACATCGACATCGGCTACGATGCGATCCTCGAAGACCTGCGCCACCGCGACGAGTACGACGCCAGCCGGCCCGTTTCGCCGCTGCGCAAGGCCGCCGACGCAATCGCGATCGTCACGGACGACCGCGATGTCGACGACATCGCCAGCGATATCGTCGGGCGCGCCCGCGCTCGCGGCATCGACGCGGAGGCTCGGGCATGAGCGATCCGTTCCCGCTCAACGACAACAACCCCGCCGAGGGGACGGTCCGGGGCATCTGGCGGGCGATCCTGCGCGCGCCGCTGTTCGGCCTGATGCGGCTGCTTGGCGTGCGCGTCGAGGGCATCGACAACCTCCCGCCCGACGGCACCGGGGTGCTGGTCGTCTCCAACCACCTGCACAATCTCGACCCGCTGCTGATCGAGATCGCCTCGCCACGGCCGATCCACTTCATGGCCAAGGAAGAGCTGTTCGGGTTTCGCCCGCTCGGCTGGGCGCTGCGGAAATTCGGCAACTTCCCGGTCGCCCGCGGCAAAAGCGACCGCCGGGCGGTGCGCTTCGCGATCGCGACGCTGCGGCACGGTCTGGCGCTGGGCATGTTTCCGGAAGGAACGCGCAGCCGGACGATGCGACTGAGCAAGCCGCATCCGGGCGCGGGGTTGATCGCCCTTCAGGGCAAGAGTCTCGTGCTGCCGGTGGCGGTCACCGGCTCGGAACGGATGCCGTTCAACGGGAAGCGGCCGCCCGGCGAGCGGCCGGATCCAGGGCACCGCGGGGTGCTGATCCGATTCGGCGAGCCGTTCATGCTTCCGGAGACCGGCGCGAGCGGCAAGCGTCTCGGCGCCGAGGAGGCGACCGAGATCATGATGCGCGCCATCGTCGCCATGCTCCCCGCGGACTACCACGGCGTCTACGCCGACACCGAGGCCAACGCCTGACACCGGCTCATGTGGTGCGCCCATCCCACCGTGGCCGGGCCTGGAGCGTCCACCACCAGTCGATCTTCGCCACCAACGAACGAAGTCATTTCGACGAAGCGTCCGAAGGACGCGCGCGGAGAAATCTCTCCCGCTCGAAATGACGTCGTGTCGTGGTGATACGCATTGTCGGTCGTTGACCCCGGCCACGGCGGGCCGGGCTCGTCAATTCGCGCTCCGACGTCACGACTCCTCGAAATCGTCCTCATCGAATTCGTGCTCGTCGGCCTCCGCCGCCTCGGCTTCCAGCGCCGCGCGGGTGAAATCGAGATCGGAGAGCAGGTTGCCCTCCTCGTCCTGCTCGCCCCACATCATTTCGAAGTCCGCGATGTGCACGACGTCGCCTTCCTGGATGCCCTGCGCCTCCAGCTCGGCCTGGATGCCGCTGCGATCCAGCACCCGCTGGAACCGATCGACCGAGTCCGACACGTCGAAGTTCGTCATCCGCGTGAACCGCTCGATGCCGACGCCCGTCACCCGGAAGTGGTGCCGCGACACCCGCTCCACCGCCCACGCCTGCTCGTCGACATCGCCGAGCGTGTACACGCGGCGCTTCGGCGCCTCCTCGTCGCGCCGGCGCGTGTCGCCCTCGCGCTCGATGATCTCCCGCAACTCCGTGGCGACGGCGGCCATCAGCTCCTCGGTTCCCTGACCGGTCGCCGCTGAAATCTCGAAAACCTGCCGGTAACCGTGCTCGGCCATGTATGCGTTCAACCGGTCCAGATTGTCCCGCGCCTCCTGCAAATCGACCTTGTTGAGCGCGACGAACATCGGCTTGTCGCCCATCTCCGGGTCGAACGTCGCGATCTCCTCGTTGATCGTCTCGAAATCGCCGATCGGGTCGCGCCCCTCCAGCCCGCCAGCGGCATCGAGCACATGCACGAGCACCTTCGTCCGCCGGACGTGGCGCAGGAACTCGTGCCCCAGCCCCGCCCCGCCGGCCGCGCCCTCGATCAGGCCGGGGATATCGGCCATCACGAACGCCTGCCCGCCGGCCCCACCGACCTCGACCACGCCGAGCATCGGCTGGAGCGTGGTGAAGGGGTAGTCGGCAATTTTCGGCGTCGCCTTCGTCGCGGTCGAGAGCAACGTCGACTTGCCCGCGTTCGGCAGCCCGACCAGCCCGACATCGGCGATCAGCCGCAATTCCAGCCGCAGCCAGCGCTCCTCGCCCGGTTCGCCCAATTCGGCCACCCGCGGCGCCTGCCGGGTCGAGCTCTTGAAATGGACGTTGCCGAGCCCCCCCTTGCCGCCCCGCGCGACAACGAGCTCCTCGCCGGCGACGGTGAGATCGGCAATCTGCTCGCCGGTCTCGTCGAGCGAGACGATGGTGCCCCGCGGCACATTGATGATGATGTCCTTGCCGCTGCGACCCGTCTTCTTGCGGCCGCTGCCGCTGCCGCCCGCCTCGGCCTTGTAGAGGTGGACGTACTGGAACGGCAGCAGCGTGTTCAGGTTGGGCACGACGCGCAGCACGACGTCGCCACCCCGGCCGCCGTCGCCGCCGTCGGGACCGCCCTTGGGGATGTACTTCTCGCGGCGGAACGAGGCGGAGCCATTGCCGCCATTGCCGGCCTTGACGTGGATGCGCGCGGTATCGACGAGCATGTCGGGTCTTACTCCTTCATATCGGTGTCACTGTACAAGGTCCGCGACGCAGATGCTGGGTGCATCACGTGCGTGGACGACCCTGCCTGGGGCTGCCGGCACCGACCGCAGCCCCGGATTGGCTGCCCGGGTGGCCCTCAGGGGCACCTGCGTTCGATGACCGGTACCGATCGTCGTGGTGGGCGGACGTCGATCGCAAGGCGCCCCGGATCGCGCATCCGGGGCTGCACTGGATCTCGAACGGTCGTCGTCGCCTGCCATGACGAACCCCGGGCAGATGACCCGGGGCTACCAGATGGCATCGGGAGCCATGACCGCTCAGTCGAGGAAGTCGCGGAGCATCCGGGCGCGGTTGGGGTGTCGCAGCTTGCGGAGCGCCTTGGCCTCGATCTGCCGGATGCGTTCGCGGGTCACCCCGAACTCCCGGCCGACCTCCTCCAGCGTCCGCGCGCGACCGTCGGCCAGCCCGTATCGCATGGCCAGCACATCACGCTCGCGATCGCTCAGCGTCGAAAGCACGTTGCCGACCTGCTCGCGCAGCAGCTTCTTGCCCGCCGCGTCCGCCGGGGCCGGCAGATTCTGGTCCTCGATGAAGTCGCCGAGCGAGCTGTCCTCCTCCTCACCCACCGGCATCTCCAGCGACACCGGGTCCTGGCTGATCTTGAGGATCTCGCGCACCCGGTCCGGCGTCATCTCCATCGCCTTGCCGAGCTCCTCGTGCGTCGGCTCCCGCCCGAGCTCCTGCTGCATGCGCCGGCTCGTGCGGATCAGGCGGTTGATCGTCTCGACCATGTGCACCGGGATCCGGATCGTCCTTGCCTGGTCGGCGATCGCGCGGGTGATCGCCTGGCGAATCCACCACGTCGCGTAGGTGCTGAACTTGAATCCCTTGTGATGCTGGAACTTCTCGACGGCGCGGATCAGGCCGAGATTGCCCTCCTGCACGAGGTCGAGCATGCCCATGCCGCGCCCGGAGTATTTCTTGGCAACGGAGACCACCAAACGCAGGTTGGCCTCGGTCAAGGCCACCTTTGCCTGCAACCCCGCCGCCTGCATGTCACGCCACGCGCGCAGCTGGCGCAGCCGGCGCCGGGCGAGCAGTGCCTCGACATCCTCGGTCGCCGGCCACGACGCCGGGTCTTCCAGCTCCGCCTGGATCGGCTGGGGCAGCATCCGCCACTCGATGGCTCGCTGGCGAAGAAACTCCTCGATCTCGCCCGCGCCCATTTCGTAATCCTCGCCCACCTCGGCGAGGGCGTTGTCGGGCACGCGGTTGATCGGCAGCAACGCCGTCAGCATCTCGCCGCGCGTGGGCGGGCAGCCATCCGGCAGCCGCTCGGCCAGCCGCTGCACGATCGACCAGCCGGCGCGCAGCGAGTTGTAGACCGCCATGCCCAGCTCGACCGGGTCGGCCTCGTCAACCGTCTCCGCGCCGAACCGGACCAGCAGGTCGCGCAGGTAGTCGCCCTGCTCGATCGCCTGTGCCAGCGAGACCTCCTGATCGCCCGTCAGCAGCGGCACCCGCCCGATCTCGCGCAGGTACATTCGCACCGGGTCGTCGATGCTGACGTCGGCGACGATCTCCTCGTCGGGGATGACAGTGGCGAGGCCGATTTCACCCTCGTCCAGCTCGACGTCCTCGGCGAGATCCTCCGCCTCCGGCTCTTCCTCCATCAGGTCGGCGCGGCGGGGGCGGCTGGGCGCGTGTTCATCCCCGAGCAGCTCGGCGATGCGCCCCAGGCTGCGCGCGATATCCTCGGTATCGACAGCATCGAGCTCGGCCGGCAACAGGCCGTTCAACTCGTCCTGGTTGGTTTCGTCACTCACCTGGATTCCCTCCTGGCTCCAGGAGCGTCGGTGCGGCTGGGCACCAGCCGGATCAGGCCGGATCCAGCGCGAGCGCCGCCCGCAGCACGGGGTCGTGGCGCATCAGGTCGGCGACGGTCTCGCGCTCTCGCATCACCGTGACGCCGTCCTCGGACACCATGATCACCGCCGGCCGCGCCGACCCGTTGTAATTGCTCGCCATCGGCAGGCAATAGGCCCCACACGCCGGCAGCGCCAGCAGGTCCCCAACCGCGATCGCCGGCGTGGCGATCCGCTCGATCAGGATGTCGCCCGATTCGCAGTACTTCCCGACGATCGCGACCTCCCGGACCGGGCCGTCCGGCGTCCGGTTCGCAATCTCGACCGTGTACCGCGCGTCGTAGAGCGATGGACGGATATTGTCAGCCATCCCGCCGTCGCCCGCAACATAGGTTCGCACGCCCGGGATCGTCTTGATCGAGCCGACGGTGTACACCGCCACCCCGGCCGGACCGGCGATGGACCTCCCCGGCTCGATCGTCAGCACCGGCTCCGGCATCTCGTGACGCTCGCAGGCGCGCCGCACCGCGCCGGTGATGACCTCGGCCCACCACGCGGCTGGCCTGGGCGTGTCCGAATCGAGATAGGCGATGCCGAACCCGCCACCCGGCGAAAGATGGCGCATCTCCACGCCGAAATCGCGCCGCATCTCCGCCCCAAACGCGACCAGCTCGTCGATCGCGGCGACGTAGGCGTCGGACTCGAACAGTTGCGAGCCGATGTGCGCGTGATAGCCGAGCAGCTCCAGCTCCGGATGCGCCCGCACCCGCTCGACCGCCTCGCGAGCCTGCCCGTTGGCGATCGGCAACCCGAACTTGGAATCGACGATGCCGGTGCTGATCTTGTGGTGCGTGTGCACATCAACGCCGGGGTTGAGCCGCAGCAGCACCGCCTGCGTTCGGCCGAGGTCGGCGGCGATGCCCGCCAACCGCTCGACCTCGTCGAGGTTGTCGAGCACGATCTTGCCGACACCGGCGGCAACGGCCTCGCGCAGCTCTTCCGGTCCCTTGTTGTTGCCATGGAAGGAGATCTCGGCCGGATCGACGCCGGCCGCCAGCGCGATCGCCAGCTCGCCGCCGGAGACGACATCGAGCCCGAGCCCCTCCTCCAGCAC
>JAEVYR010000512.1 GCA_023392645.1 Chloroflexota bacterium
GGCCGGCACAGGGCCGGCGCTACGAGCTGGTTTCCATCAAGGACAGTGCCTCGTGACCTGGACCGTGACGACCGCCCATCTCGACGCGCTGGAGATCGGCGCGGGCATCCTCGGCACCGGCGGGGGCGGAAACCCGTATCTCGGCAAGTTGATCGCTCGGAAATTCGTCGCGGAGGGGGCCGAGATTGCCATCGTCGAGCCGGATGACGTGCCGGATGATGCCGTCGTCGCCTCGGTCGGCGGCATGGGCTCGCCGACGGTCAGCATCGAGCGGCTTCGGCGAGCGGATGAATCGGTCAACGCGCTGCGGGCGCTGGAGCGGCACATCGGCAGGCGGGTCACTCACCTGGTGCCGAGCGAGATCGGCGGCAGCAATTCGACCACGCCGATGGTCGTCGCGGCGCAGGTGGGACTGCCGGTGATCGACGGCGACGGTATGGGCCGCGCCTTCCCCGAGCTGCAAATGGAGACCTTTGCGATGTACGGCGTCACGCCGACGCCGGCCGCGCTCTGCAATCATCACGGGCACATTGTCGTCTTCGACAACATCGACGACGCCACCACGCTGGAGCGCTACGCCCGGGCGGTGACGATCCAAATGGGCGGGTCGGCGGGCTACGCATTCCCGGTGATGACCGGCGCGCAGCTCAGGGCGAGCGTGATTCCGGGCACGCTGTCGCTGGCCGTCCGGCTGGGCGAGCAGGTGCTGGCGGCGCGGCGGGCCAAGACCGACCCCATCGAGGCGATCTGCGCCGTCACCGGGGGACGGCGGCTGTTCGCCGGCAAGGTGCTCGATGTCGAGCGGCGGATGACCGGCGGGTTCGCGCGCGGCGTGGTCATGCTGGAGGGATTCGGAGATCGCCTCGGGCAGTCCGTGCGAATCGACTTTCAGAACGAGAACCTCATCGCCCGGGATGGTGACGGCACGGTGCTGGCCCTGATGCCGGACCTGATTTGCCTGGTCGACAGCGACACCGGCGCGCCGCTGACGACGGAGGTGCTGCGATACGGGCTGCGGGCGACGGCGATCGGCATCCCAGCGCCAGCCGAGCTGCGGACCGAGGTCGGATTGCGGTACGTCGGGCCGGCGGCGTTCGGGTACGACGACGTGGAATACCGCCCATTGCCGGGCAGCTATGCGAACCGTGACGGGTCGGCATGACGGGATCCCCGGGGGATGATCATGACCAGCGACATCGCGGTGCGGCGGCTCTCGGCGAGCGAGGTTCATCTCGCGCTCGACTGGGCTCGAGATGAAGGGTGGAATCCGGGTCGGTTCGATGCCGCCTGCTTCCACGCCGCCGATCCGGACGGGTTCCTCGCTTCGTTGCACGAGGGCGAGCCAGCGGCGGTGATCAGCGTCGTGCGATACGGTGCGGATTTCGCCTTCCTCGGGCTGTACATCTGCCGGCCGGACCTGCGCGGTCGCGGTTACGGGATGCGCGTGTGGCGCGCCGGCATGGAACACGCGGGCGCTCGGGTGGTCGGTCTCGATGGGGTGCCGGCGCAGCAGGGGAACTATGCGAAATCGGGATTCGCGCTCGCATGGCGCAACGCGCGCTATCGCGGGATCGGGGCCGGCGCGCCGGTGCCGGGCCTGGTCGATGTCGACGCGGTGCCGTTCGAGCAGGTCGCCCGGTATGATCGAGACGTGTTCGAGGCGGACCGGCGGCGATTCCTGCGCGTATGGCTGGCCCAGCCCGATGCCGTGCGGCTCGGAATCGTGCGGGATGGGACGCTGGTGGGATGGGGATTGATGCGGCCCTGCGCCGATGGACGCAAGATCGGCCCGCTCTTCGCCGACGACGAGGCGGCCGCCACGCGGCTGCTCGATGGGTTCCTCGCCGCCGCGCCCGGCGAGCCGGTCTACTTCGATGTACCGGAGCCGAACGAGGCCGCCAACCGCGCCGCGCGGGCGCGAGGCATGGAGCCGGTCTTCGAGACGGCGCGGATGTATGCCGGACCGCGCCCGCGCCTGTCCCTGGGCAAGGTCTGGGGCGTCACGAGCTTCGAGCTGGGTTGAAGCGACGGATGAGCCGGCAGAGGGCCGGCGCCACGGAGAGTTCCGATGCAACGCGCCTTCCGGGTCGTCGAGACGGCCGATCTGCAACCGATGGACCTGGCGCCGACCGATCGCATGGTCGCCAGCGTTCGCCGTTACGGCGTGCTCGCGCCGGTGCTGCTGGAGGAGCGCGTCGACGAGGATGGCGTCGTTTCGCTGGGAATCGTCGATGGCAACCGGCGCGTCAACGCCGCGCGGCAGGCTGGCGTCGGGCGTATCCCGGCGATCGTGTTCAGCGGGGCCGATCCCGAGGCGATGTCGGCGATGACGCTGATCGCGAACACGTTGCGCACGCGCAATCCCGTCACCGAGTGGCTGGCGACCGAGCGCCTGGGCGATCTCGGCAACGACGCTGGGCAGATCATGCGGCTGACCGGTCTGACCAGGGCGAGCCTGGAGACGCGACTGCGGCCCTCGACGATGCATCCCGACCTGCGTCGGGCGATGCTGGAAGGACGCATCGCGGTCACGGTCTGGGAGCGTGCCGGTCGGCTGCCCCCGGAAGCGCAGCAGCGCCTTGCCGACCTTCTTGAGGAGCGGGGCGGGCTGCGGATGGCCGATGTCGAGGCGGAACGACGGCTGATCGAGCGTGAAGAGACGCCGCCGGACGACATCGAGGTACCGGAGGTCGCGGAAACGCCCGGCACTCGCGAGCAGCTCGCCGAGCGGCTCGCCGAGATGGCGGTCATCGCCCAGTCGGCCGGCATGAGCGAATACGACTGGAGCCGCATGACGACCTCGGCCTGGCGGCGATCGGATGACTCCGAGCAGGCAGCATTACCAGAGACCGACTCGTGACACGATGCTGGTTGGCAGCGAACGTGCGGGCTCGGCGCGAGTCGGGCGGTTTCGCCCAGGTCCGGCCTTCACTCGGAAAGGACGTGTCGATGAACACACGATTGACCACGCTGGCCCGCATGCTCGCGGTGGCGCTGCTGGCCAGCCTGATGCTGGCAACACCGGCGCTGGCCCATGATGACCATGACGATGACGATCATCACGACGGTACCTCGACCGCGACCGCCGCGTCCGGCCACGACGAGCTCGGCGCGTTCATCCGCAAGGGGAGCTGCGACAAGCCGGGCGACGTCGTCGGCGATATCGGCGACCTCGAACCCGGCGAGGATGACATCTGGTCGCGGGTCGGCCAGGGAGAGCAAGAGCCGGACGTCGTCTACGGCGAGGACGAGGACGTCGACATGACCATCGACGCGCTCACGAGCGCGGATCACGTCATCACGATTCACGAGCGCGATGACGCGAGCTCCGCCGTAATCGCCTGCGGCGCGATTTCGGGCGATGTCCACGGCGACGGGACGCTGATGATCGATCTCGACGAGGTCGACGATTCGGGTTTCCAGGGACGGGCGCACTTCGACCCCGAGCACAACGATGACGACGAGACCGAGATCACGGTCGGCGTTTGGGAGGCTCAGGCGGCCGGCGTGTAACGAGGCTCATGCCGGTTGAACCCGGCGCGATGTAATCACGAGTGGCGGGTCACACGACCCGCCGCTCGTGACGTGTCAGGTGTCCAGTGTCGCCAGCACGTCTTCGAGGTGATCGAGCGTTGCGGCCAGGTTGGCGAGCGCGCGCAGGTGAATGCGGCCGGATCCGCTCGCAACAGTCGGCGAGACGCTCGCGGCCGGGCCGGCGCTGGCGGTCTCCGGAGGGGTTTCCGCGCCGCCGGCCAGCAAAAGATAGCCCACCTGTGCCACGGCCACGGCGTAGTCGCCGAAATCCTGGACGAAGAACGGCAGGCCATAGAGCTCCTGCATTTCGTGCGGACCGACTTCGGCGAGCGCGGCGGTCGCGGACGCTGCGTCGGCATGGACGATCGCGGTCGCCATCACGATTGGGTTGTCCCTGACATCTCGTCCGGTCTGGAAGAGCACCCCGCCGACCGCGCTCTGGAGATCGGTGTCGCTTTCGTCTTCCCACGGCACCGGGTCGACCTCCGGCGTGTCGCGCGGCGTCAGCGGCGTCGTGACCGGCGTGGAGAGCAGCGCCTCCAGCACCGCTTCCGGGTCGATCGCGGTGACGCGGGCGGTCAGGCTGCTGTCGTCATCCACGGCGGGGGTGGCGACGTCGGCGCGAGCGGATGTAACCGCCACCGGCGCGGCGGCGGCGATCGTGACGGCGTGCAGAAACTGTCGACGGTGCATGTAGTTGGTCCTCTCCTCGGCTCGCTGCGAGCGTCGGGTGCTCGCGCGTTGCTGGCATCTTGACGACGTCACGCGGGAATTGGTTCCCCATTGCTGTCATGGATACAGCGACGCGGCCGGTCGTTGCCAGCCGCGTGCCGCTGGCTGGTGAACGGCGCTGCCGGGAAGGGGGAGGGCAGCGCCGTTCACTCCGTCTGTGCCGGAACTTCACGACGTGGTTCACAATGCGCAAAACCGGGAGGGCAATCTCGGCGTAGATAGGGGCAGTGCCCGGCGTGGGACGAGCCATCTCGCCCCGCGCCGCGTTGCGTTCACGAAAGGGAGCAGCTTGTGCGGGGTCGAGCGATACGGGTGTTTGGCGCGATGGCGTCGATGATGATGCTGATCGGCATCGTGGGGACGCCGGCAATGGCGCGGGACGTTGCTGACGAGCGAGACCTGCGCGCGTACCTGTTCGCGGGGACGTGCGAGACGGTTCAGAGCCAGCCGATCGCCGACATCGGCGAGATGGAGCGAGACAGCGACGTTGCCACCGCGATGACTGAGGAGGCGGAGACCGATGCGGAGGCGGCCTGGGGCGTCTCGGGTCACGTCGCGCCGTCGCTTGACGACTTGCGGGCCAGCGAGCATGTCGTCGCGATTCGCGAGAATCGGGGCGATGCGAGCCCGATCGTCGCCTGCGGGCTGATCGAGGGCGATGGCGACGCGGTCGATATCACGCTGGAACCGTTCGGCGACACCGGCCTCGAGGGGCTCGCCCGCGTCGAGACTATCACGCGGGTCGAGGCGACGACCCGGGTCACGGTCGGTGTCCGGGAGATGTCGCCAGAAGACGCGGCCGCTCGTGACCGCGAGATGGTCGACGCGCCGGAGTTTGAGCTGACGCTGCTCGATGGTGAGACGGTCCAGCTCTCCGATTATCGCGGCAAGACCGTCGTGCTGGTGATGTGGGCATCGTGGTGCCCCTACTGCAACGAAGAGTTCCCGATGTACGAGGAGATGTGGCAGGAGCTGCGGGACGACGATGTGGTCTTCCTCGGCGTCGGGCTCAAGAA
>JAEVYR010000517.1 GCA_023392645.1 Chloroflexota bacterium
CGCCGGCACAGCTCGTCGACACCGCGCCGGAGGACGAGGGCTATCCCGTCGACGGCCTGGTGTTGCAGGCGACCGTGCGCGACCTGCCCCGGCCGGAAGGGCAGCCCCCCGCCGACGAGAAGTGGAATCTCGATTACGTCTGGATCCGTCGCGATGAGGCACGGGCGCTGGTGCCGGATCCGGCCGAGCTCGGCGCGAGCCGCGCGTGGCCGGCAAACGTCGTCCGCCGGCTGGCGCGATTCCACCTGCGCGACTACGTCCGCGGCGAGCCGTTCAATTGGTCGGACGATGCGGTGCGCCATGCCGAGATCGCGTCGGAAATTGCCAGCGTCGACGGTGACGAGGTTCGGCTGGTCCTGGCCGGCTCCGTCAAGCTGGAAGCCGAGGTCGAGTGGGTCGCGCCTGAGGACGGCGAGACGAAGCGCTACGACAACGGTTTCGACGCCAGGCTCTACGGCGAGGCGACGTGGGATCGCGGCCGCGAGGCGTTCACCGCGTTCGAGCTGGTCGCGGCCGGGGATCGCTGGGGAACGAACCAGTACAACTTCCGCTACGACGATCTCGGTCCGGCACCGCTCGGCATCGCCTTCACGCTGGCCGGAACGACGCCGAGCGACCGCACCGCGCCGCACTGCCTGCGAACGTGGCATGCCGGAGCGGGAACGGCGAAGCGGTCGAGCCGCGTCTCGGTGCCGGCGGAGGAGTACTACGGCGACACGTAGCGCGATGCGCGTAGTCATCGCGCGGCAGGGACGGAACTCCGCGATCCGAACGTTCGGTTCGCGGAGGTCCGCCCGGCGTGCGGCGAGCGCACAACGGATGCGCCTCTCGCCCTGTACCCGTCATTTGGACGTGAGTTCGACCGAAATGCGCAACAGCGCACCGCCGTCGTGGCAGGTGCGCGCGATCCTGCATCACCCGGCGAGGCGGGTCTTCATCAGGTAGACCTGATACGGTCCGAACATCGACATCGTGAAGTAGATGTCGGGGCCGTCGTTCCACTTCGGCAGCTGGTAGGGCGCGTAGAGCTGCGGGTATTCCTGCCCGGTGGCGACGACCCGCTCCTCGCTCCACGGCCCGGTGAGCGCATCGGCGGTGCGCAGCACGATCGCGTACTCGTCCCCGCTGAGATACATCATCACCCACGTGCCGTAGTGTTCGTTCCAGCGCACCGACAGCTCGCCGACCGCCGGCGGCACGACGTACGCCGCCGCGGCGATGTCGCCTCCCCACGCCGCGCCGTCCCAGTACTCGTAGGCTCCCAGGTCGAGCAGGTCGCCCGGCGCGACTCGCGCCAGGTGCACCCCGCCGAGGCGCCCGCCGGGGATGCCGAACAGGTACAGCGTGCCCTCGTGCTCGGTGATGGCGACCTGGCCGAAGTTGCTGTCGCCGGGCCACGTCGCCTCCGGATCGACCGTCCACGTCTCGCCAAGATCGTCGCAATACGCGAACCCGGAGGAACCGAGATCCCACTGGCCGGGCGCGCCCCAGTGGACCACCTGCATGTAGTGCAGGAAGAGCCGGTCCTCCACGGCGACGCCGTAGGTGGGGATGATCGTCACCTCCGGTCCCTCGACCGCCTGCTGGGGGATCAGCGCCTTCGCGATGCCGGTGTCGTCGGTGATCATCCGGTCAAACGTCAGGCCGTCGCTCGGGTCCTGGTCGGTGGAGATCACGGCGGCGACGTTGCTGCGCCAGATCGTGTCGTACTTCGCGAAGGTGTCGCCGAACACCATGTACATGTCATCGCCGTGCAGGAAGGTGTGGCCGAGGTCGGTGCCGCAGACCTTGTAGTCCTCGCAGGTCGGGTTGATCGACTCGTCGGCGGGACCGGTGAGCTGCGCGATCACCTCCGCGTGGAGCCGGGCCGGCTCCGTGACCGGGGAGGCCGCTGGAGTCGCCTGGGCGCGGGTGGTTGCCGGCAGCAGCGCGGTGGTGGCCAGAGCCGGCAGGGCGGCGAGGCGGGAGCGGGTGCTGATCGGTCGAAGTCGCATGGTGTTCCTCCAATGTGTGTCGGCCACATCCGGTGGGCCCGCCCCGTCATGGACGAAAGGTTCGACAACCTTGAAACGGATGTCATTTCGACCGGAGTGCCCGCAGGGCACGGAGCGGAGAAATCTCCGGCGCTCGGGGCGTCGGTGCTCTTCGCGCAAGAGATTTCTCGACTTCGCGGCTGCGCCGCTCCGCTCGAAATGACAGCGAGTTGCTGAGGTCGAGGATCGGCGCTGGCCCGGGCCAGCTGGTTGGGGTCACTCCGCCGCATCCAGCCCGCTGCCGAGGCGCGCGAGCGCGTGCAGGTCGTCGCGGGCATGCTCGTAGAGATTCCGGTAGACGCGGTGCCCCGCGTCGTAGCGGTCGCGCGTATCCGGGTTCGGTTCCATCACCTCGGCGACACGAACCCACGACGCCGAAAGCGCGTCGATCCCCGGCACGATGCCGGTCGCCAGCCCGGCGAGGAAGGCATCGCCGTAGGATGCGCCGACGGTGCGCTCGGGCACGATCTGCGGCTCTCCCGTGACGTCGGAGACGATCTGGAGCCACAGACGGTTGCCCGCGCCGCCGCCGACGGCGACGAGGCGCTGCGGCTCCGCGCCCATCTCGCGCAGCGCCTCCAGGTTATGCCGCACGCCGTGCGCCGTGCCCTCCAGCAGCGCGCGGTAGACGTGCGCGCGCGTGTGCGAGAGGGTCAGCCCGGCGATCACGCCGCGCGCGTCCGGATCGTTGATCGGCGTGCGCTCGCCGGCGAAGTAGGGGAGGCAGATCAGGCCGTCCGACCCGGCCGGGATCGCCGCCGCCTGCTCGGCCAGCGCCGCGTAGGCGTTCGGCCCGCCCCCGGCCTCGGCCGTCATCTCCGCCGCGCCGAACTCGTCGCGGAACCAGCGCGTGAGCGCGCCGCTGGTCGCCATGCCGGCGGCGATGTCGTAGCTGCCGGGGAGCACGTAGCCGGTCGCCCACATGCGCGGGTCGGGGATCGGCCGGTCGGTGACGAGGATGAAGAACATCGTCGTGCCGTACATCACCATCAGGTCGCCGGGATCGACCACGCCGACGCTGAGCGCCTCGGCGGCCGCGTCGACGGTGCCGGCGGTCACCGGCGTCCCCGCCGCCAGGCCCGTTTCCTCGGCGGCACGCGCCGTCACCTCGCCGGCGATCTCGGTCGACCAGCGCAGCTCCGGCAGCTTGTCCAGCTCGACGATCGGCTCGGCGAAGCGGTCGTCCCATTCCAGCGTCGCGATGTCGACGAGCGGGTTGAAGTGCGCGCCGGTGTGCCGGTCGATCACGTACTCGCCGGTGAGCCGGTGGATCAGGTAGGAGCTGGCGGTGAGGATCTTGTGGGTCTTCGCGTACACCTCCGGGTCGTTGCGCTTCAGCCAGAGGATCTTCGGCCCCATCGCCTGGGAGGTCAGCGCCATGCCGCCGAGGTCGAAGATCGCGTCCGCGCCGAAATGGTCGTTGAGCCAGTCGATCTCCGCCGTGGCGCGGGTGTCGATGCCGTAGAGCACGCCGGGGCGCAGCGGGCGGCCATCGGCGTCGACCGGCAGCATGCAGGGCCCGATCGCGCTGACGGCGACCCCGCCGATGTCGTCGCCGGTGACCTTGCCGCTCAGGAGCGCGCGACAAATCTCGACGAAGCCGTTCCACCAGACCGCGTCGGCGTCCTGCTCGGCCCAGCCGGGTTTCGTCAGGCTGAGATCGTGTTCGACGACGTGGCTGGCGAGGACGTTGCCCTCCGGGTCGCAGAGGACGCCTTTCGCGCTGTAGGTACCGATGTCGACGCCGATCAGCAGGTTGCCTGGCATGTCGCGATCTTCCTCTCTCGTAGCGCCGGCCCTGTGCCGGCCGGCCGTCGCGGATGCTTGGTCCAGCCGGCGTGCAGCGACCAAATCTGGTAGGCCCGCCCCTCCGTGGGCGGGCTTGCGCGTTGACGTCATCGAAGATTGCCCGGGCACGGAGACCCGGGCCTACCGGGTGACGGCATTGCATGCCGTCTTTACTGGCCGCCACAGGGGCGGCACTACGCCGGGGTTCGCGTCAACTCGTCAGGCCGTTGTCCGTCCCGCAGAGGTGAACCGTCACACCCAGCCCCTGCATCATCGCGACCTTCGTCGCCAGCGCCGCGTTGGCCGTCTCCGCATCGGGCGCGTAGGCGACCTGGACGTGGTTGGCGCGATGGCGCGCCATCATCTGGTCGCGCGTGACGCCGTAGAGCACCGCGTTCATCATCGGCCAGGTCGGGTCGGTCGAGGCCCAGCGCCGCGCGACCTCCGCGTCGGAGAGCGCCACCGCCGCGCCGCGGCCGATATCCATGTGCAGCGCGTCGCCCTCGACGAAGACCCGGCTCCAGACGATCTCGCCGGGCTTGCTGACGCCCTTGAGCGTGCCGCCGCCCTTGTGGAAGAACATGGCCGGCTGTCGCTCGCTGGTGGCGCCGCGGTAGCCATCGGCGAAGTGGTTCGCCGGGACCGCGCCGGAGATCATGAAGAGCCAGACGAAATCGTCGATCTCGCCGCCGACGTGCTCGCCCCAGCGCACGTCGTGGAGCGTCGTCTCCGGCGCCAGCTCCATCGCCGTCCAGATCCGGTTGGTCACCAGCGCGTCGAGTGCGGCGCCTTCGTCCACTTCGTTGAAGTGGGGCAGCGCCTGCCCCTCGTAGAGCACGTCGCCCGTGTCGGCGTGGCGCACCGGGGGGCGATCGACGTTGTTGAGCAGCCCTTCGACCAGGTCCGATGCTGGGGTGAGATCCTTCAACCCCTGCTGGTACTGGATGCCGATCGCGGCGCAGCCGTAGGCGTCGGCGATGCGCACGGCGGCGATGTACATCCGGAACTGCTCGAGCAGCTGCTCGTCGGTGAGGTCGGTGGCGGGATCCGGACCGGTGACGAAGGTCATGCCGGCGGCGTCGAGCCAGTCGCGCACCGCCTGGGCGTCGTCGGCCGAGACCTCGAGCATCGCGGCGTAGAGCGCGGACTGCGAGAGACGCTCCTTGTAGACGCCGGTGGGATGCAGCAGGTGATCGGGGATGATGGCGTTGTACATCCCCATGCAGCCCTCGTCGAAGACGCCGATGATC
>JAEVYR010000011.1 GCA_023392645.1 Chloroflexota bacterium
TCCACCGCGAGCCGGGTCTTGCCGGCGCCGCCGGGCCCGGTGATCGTCAGCAGCGCCGCCTCGGGTTGCCGCGCGAGGGCCACCAGCCGCGCCACGTCGCGCTCCCGCCCGACCAGGGGCGTCAGCCACCTGGGGAGCCCGCCGGAGTGGCCCGCCACGATGCCGGTCGCATCGCTGTGCGGTGGTGGGTCGAGCAATGCGGCCATGGGCGCTCGCATCGTGAATGGGTCGAACGATGGCCATATCATCCCGCCGGGCGAATTCACTGTCAATCAGGACGCGCGGGCGCAAGGCGCTCGCCGGGAGGGCCACCGCCGAAGCCTTCCCGATCGGCTCATTGCCCCCTCTTGCGTGGCCCCGGATAATGGAAATGGAAGGACAGCGAAGGAGCAGCAATGACCGACCACTGCGGCACCTCGAATCCAGGCGAGAGGCGATCGTGACCACCCTCGCGCCGCTGTCCGTGCCCTCCCGGCGGCCGCCGGGCAGGTAGGGGAGGGAGCGATTGCCGGGCGACACCATGCACCTCCGGATGGAGCTCTTCGTCGAGGATATGGACCGCGCAATCGCGTTCTACCGCGACGTGCTCGGCTTCGTGCTGCTGCGTCGCGACGACGGGTACGCCAGCATCCGCCGGGGCGACGTGGTGATCGGACTCGGCCCGATCGCGAAGCTGCCGGAGGTCGGCGGCTACTTCACCCGGCGCAACCTGCGAGCCGACCGGGGCAGAGGTGTCGAGATCGTGCTGGAGGTCACGAATCTCCAAGCCGAGTACGACCGCATCCGCGCAACCGGCTGGCCGCTGCTCGATCCCCTCAGCGAGCGGCCGTGGGGTCTCGCCGACTTCCGCCTCTCCGACCCCGACGGCTATTACCTGCGCATCACCTCGCTCCCGGCAGGTAATGCCACCGCCAGATAGACTCGCCCATGTGCTGGCCGAGGCATGTCGTCAGCTGAACGCAGCGAAGTCGCCTGCCGCGAAGGCGCATGACATGGCTGCGGCGCGGCCTCGCCGCTTGTCGATGTCGCGCACCGCCGGTAGACCCGGGTTCTGTGCCCAGGTCCGCTGGCTGCCTTGACGCGCTACACTCCGAACCCGGAACATCACGGCACGCAAACACTGCCGGGCATCGCGGCGCGACGATCCACCACCAGGGGACGACACCATGACCCAGATCCTCACGTATCTCGATCGCGACGCCGAGGACGACAACCTCTGGCTCGAGGAAATCCACGACGAGCGCGCGCTCGCGTGGGTCGACGACCAGAACCGCAGCACGCTCGACACCTTCGACACCGCCGCGCTGGAACACACCCGTCGTCGCATCCTCGACGTTCTCGATGCCACGGACCGCATCCCGATGGTGACCAAGGCCGGTCCGTACTACTACAACTTCTGGCAGGACGCCGATCATCCCCGCGGGCTCTGGCGCCGGACGACCTTCGAGCGCTATCGCGAGCCCGAGCCCGAGTGGGACGTGCTGCTCGACATCGACGCGCTGGGGCGCGACGAAGGCATCGAGTGGGTCTTCGCCGGCGCGGCGCTGTGCTTCCCCGACCACCGGCGCGCGTTGCTCCGGTTGTCACCCGATGGCGGCGACGCCGTGACGATCCGCGAGTTCGACCTGGAGACGCGTGATTTCGTCGCCGACGGCTTCGCGCTGCCAACCGCCAAAACCCAGATCGCCTGGGTCGACGCCGACTCGGTGCTGGTCGCCACCGATTTCGGCCCCGACACGCTCACCACCTCCAGTTACCCGCGCCAGGTACGGCGCTGGCGACGGGGCGAGCCGGTCGCGGCGGCCGATCTGGTGCATGAGGTTCCCGCCGATCACGTCCGCGCGGCCGCCTGGCATGACCACACCGTCGGATACGAGCGCGACATCGTGATCGACGCGATCGACTTCTTTCATGCCCGCCACTACCTGCTGCGAGACGACGCGCTGATCCCGATCGAGGTGCCGGACGACGCGAACGTGAGCTTCCACCGTGAGTGGCTGCTCATCCGCCCTCGCTCCGACTGGACCATCGGCGGCACGACGTACCCCGCCGGCTCTCTGCTCACCGCCAACCTCGACGACTTCCTCGCCGGCCAGCGCAGGCTGACTGCACTCTTCACGCCCGACGCCCACACCTCGCTGACGGCATACAGCGCCACCCGCGACCACCTGCTGCTGACCACGCTGCGTGACGTGGTCTCGCGGGTCGAGGTGCTCACCCATGGTGACGACGGCTGGTCGCGCCGAGAGCTCGCCCTGCCCGAACCGAATCAGCGGCTCTCGGCCTGGGGGGTCGACGCGGACGAAAACGACGACTTCTGGCTGACCGTGACCGGCTACCTCACACCGCCCACCCTCCGGCGCGGCACCGTCGGCGACGACCGCCTCGAAACGATCAAGCGGTCACCGTCGTATTTCGACGCCTCGGGCCTGAAGGTGGAGCAGCATTTCGCCACGTCGGCGGACGGCACCCGCGTACCGTACTTCCAGGTCGGGCCGACCGACCTCGATCTCGACGGCCGCAACCCGACGCTGCTGCGCGGCTACGGCGGCTTCGAGGTTCCGCAACTGCCAACGTACGACGGAACCATGGGTCGGGCCTGGCTGGAGGTGGGCGGGGTGCTGGTCGTCGCCAACATTCGCGGCGGCGGCGAGTACGGCCCGGCCTGGCACCAGGCGGCGCTGCGTCAGAACCGCCATCGCGCCTATGAGGACTTCGCCGCCGTCGCGAAGGACCTGATCGATCGCGGCGTCACCTCGCCCGAGCACCTCGGCTGCATGGGCGGCAGCAACGGCGGCCTGCTCGTCGGCAACATGCTGACGCAGTACCCGGAGCTCTTCGGCGCGATCGTCTGCACGGTGCCGCTGCTGGACATGAAACGCTACACGAAACTCTCGGCGGGCACGTCATGGATCGCCGAGTACGGCGACCCCGACATCGCCGAGGATTGGGCGTTCATCCAGACCTTCTCGCCCTACCACAACCTGCGCGCGGGGGTGGACTACCCGCCGGTGCTGTTCTCCACCGCCACCAGCGACGACCGGGTCGGCCCGGTGCAGGCGCGGAAGATGGCCGCCCGGATGCAGTCGCGCGGCATTCCCGGGGTGCTGTTCTACGAGAACCGGGAGGGCGGGCACGCCGGCTCGGCCGACAACGCCCAGCGGGCGCACATGCTGGCCATGGCCGTCGAGTTCCTCAAGGCGCACCTGTTCGACCCAAATTCGTAGCGCCGGCCCTGTGCCGACTCGTTCGTAACCCCGCCGTCTGTTCCAAACCATGCGCCGCCGTAGGGGCGGCCACAATCCGCTCCCCAGGACATCACCCGGATTCCGGATGAGCGAGTTTGTGAGAAATCGCATCAGGCCGCCCGGAGGTAGCGGCGACTTGGCGGCGCATGAGACGTCGCACGGGACCAGCGAGGCAGCCGCCAATGTCGCCTGGGTTCGGGTAATGCCGCGGTGGCCAGGCGACAGTGCCCGCTGCGCACCGCGTCTCGATCGACCGATGGGTGCCCAGGCACATCGCCGCGACCCGCCATGCTCAGGCGCCCGCTGTCACGAAGTCGGGTCGAGCCGTGCTGAACCACGCGCCGCCAACCACCCTTGTCATTTCGACCGAAGTGCCCGCAGGGCACGAAGCGGAGAAATCTCTCCCTAGCCGGCCGGCACGGCGCGCGTTCACCCGGCGGGCGCGATGTTCTGATTGCCGGAGAACACGTTGCCCGGATCGTAGCGCGCCTTGACCTGCGCCAGCCGCGCGTACTTCGCCTCGCCGTAGGCGTCCCGCACCCGCTCGGCGCCGTCGCCGATGCCGAGATAGTTCACGTACACCCCGCTCGCGAACGGCCGCACCGCCTCGAACGTCTCGCGCGCCCAGGCAATGTGTCGCTCGGCGTCGGCGGGGTCGGCCCAGCGGGCGATGATCGCCAGATTATAGGCCGCGTCGCGATGATCGAAGGCGGTGGCGTCGGCATCGATGCGGGCGACTTCGCCGCCCAGGTGCTCGATCAGCATCACGGACAGCGGCGAGGTGATGCGCCCGAACTGCCTGACGAGCACGTCGATCACCTCGTCGCTCAACCGCTCCAGGGAATGCCCCTTCCAGTACACCTGCAATCCCGCGGGGAAGGCCGGATCGAGCATCGCCTGATGGGCCGTGTAGGGTCTGCGCATGACGTCGTCCGCCACCGGCGGTCCGAACGACCGCACGGGCGCCAGTTCGGCATCCGCGACATCGGCCTCACCGCTGTGACACGCTACGAGCGCTCCGACGGAATCACCGTCGGGGGAGATCATCAGGCCAGCGAAAATCGCGAATTCGTCGGAGGCCCGCTGCGTGGCGTCACGATAGAACCGCAGCATGTCGCCGGCGCGATCCGCCGGGTGGACGATCATGCCTGAGGTCACATCGCCGACCGGGTGCAGCCGGTAGGTGAAGGCCGTCACCACGCCGAAGTTGCCGCCGCCGCCCCGCAGCGCCCAGTACAGCTCGGGATGGGCGTCGGCACTGGCCGTGACCAGCTCGCCGTCGGCGGTGACGACATCGAACGCGAGCACGTTGTCGCTCGCCAGCCCGAATCGGCGCATCAGCCAGCCAACGCCGCCGCCGAGCGTGAGCCCGCCGATACCGGTCGTCGAGATCGCCCCGCCCGTCGTGGCAAGCCCGTGCGCCTGCGTCGCGGCATCGAACTCGCTCCAGGTCACACCGCCCTCGGCGCGAACCGTGCGTGCCGCCGGGTCCACCGCCACCGCGCGCATGCCGGCGAGATCGATCAGCATCCCGTCCTCACGGGTGCCGAGCCCCGCGGCGCTGTGACCGCCGCCGCGAACCGCCAACGCCAGGCCCTCGGCACGAGCGAAGCCGACCGCCGCCTGCACGTCCTCGGCGCACGCGCACTCCGCGATCAGCGCTGGCCGGCGGTCGATCATGCCGTTCCAGACGCGGCGGCGCGCATCGAAGTCCTCGTCCCCGGGCAGGATCAGGCGTCCCTTCAACCTGGCGCGCAGTCGCTCGACGGCATCAGGCGCGAGCGATGGGTGGGAGCGATCGGTCACTATGGCCATGACGAACCTCCTGGACATCGATGTCGTGTGGTTATGGTGAAGTCCCTCGGTGCCTACGGATTATAGGGATGCGCCCCGGCCGCGTGGGATTCGTCATGGCCCCAATGGGGAAATGCTCGCCTCGACACGACGGCGGGCCGCGGCACGATCGCCCCCCGGACGGAATACGCTTGATGCATATTTTGCGACGGCATGAA
>JAEVYR010000115.1 GCA_023392645.1 Chloroflexota bacterium
GCACCTGAGCTTTGTCGAGACGGGTCGCTCGCGACCCAGCCGGGAGATGGTGACGCGGCTGGTGCACCAGCTCGACGTGCCCCCGCGCGAGCAGAACGCGCTGCTGGTGGCGGCCGGGTACGCGCCGGCCTTTCCGGAGCGATCGCTCGACGACCCCGAGCTGGCGGCGGTGCGAGAGGCGGTCGGGCTGATCCTGCGCGGGCACGAGCCGGTGCCTGCGATCGTGCTCGACCGGGGCTGGAACATGCTCACCGCCAACCGGAGCGCGGCGATGCTGCTCGACGGCGCCGCACCGGCGCTGCTGGAGCCGCCGGTCAACATCATCCGGCTGGCGCTGCATCCCAACGGAGTCGCGCCGCGCATCCGCAACCTCGCCGAGCTGAGCGAGAGCCTGGTCGAGCGACTGGAGCGGGAGCTGGCCATCACCGGCGCGCCGGAGCTGCTGGCGCTGATCGAGGAGGTCCGTGCCTACCCGATCCCTCCGCGGTCGCGGACCGAGGGGACGCGGCCGGCACCGATCGCGCGCAGCGTGGCGATTCCGCTGGAGATCGAAGTCGGCGATGATGTGCTCGCGTTCTACTCGGCAACGACCGTGTTCGGGACGCCGGTCGACGTCATGGTGTCCGAGTTGTCGATCGAGTCGTTCTTTCCGGCCGACGCGGCCACTGCCGCCTACCTGCGCCGCCAGGCGGACGGGATCGCCGGAACCTCGTAGCGCCGCCCCTGAGGCGGCCGTTGGGTCCAGCCGCCTAAGGGGCGGCACGACAGAATGGGGATGACTCATGCACATTGAGCGAAAACTGGAGGACATGGGGCTGGTGCTGCCGCCCGAGGTCAGCGGCTTCCCGGCGGGAAGTACGCCGCCACACTACGTCCGGGTGCGCAACGGCATCGTCTACCTGTCAGGGCAGGGCGCGCGCAACCCCGACGGCAGCAGCGCCGGACCGGTCGGCTCGGTGCCGTCGGAGGTTTCGATCGAGGCCGCGCGGGAGTCGGCCCGGGGCTGCGCGCTGGCCTTGCTGGGCACGCTCAAGCGCGAGATCGGAGATCTCGATCGCGTCTCGGCGTGGTTGTCGGTGATGGCGATGGTCAACGCCGATCCTGGCTTCGCGCAGACGAGCGCCGTGACCAACGGCTTCTCCGAGTTCATTCTCGAGCTGTTCGGCCCGGAGATCGGCCATCACGCCCGCGTCTCGCCGGGCATGGCGGCACTGCCGGGCAACGCCTGCGTCGTCATCGGTGCCACCGTCGAGATCGATGGGCACGACCGGACCGCGTGACGCGGCAACGGCGACTCCACCCTCAGCGCGCGCGGGCAGGCTCGACCACCGCGCCGTCCTCGAGCGCGGTCGCAGGGGTCTCCCGCCCCGTCGCGGCATCGACGCCGGCGGTGACGCGGTCGGGCTTGATGACGGGGCCGGTTGGTAACGTATCCGGCTCAGTGGTATAGGGCAGCTTCGCCTCCTGATGCGGGTCGATCTGGACGACGTCGTCCCATGGGGCGCTCGGCTCGTCCGGCGTGAAGGCATGGACACAGATCACGTCGCGGAGAAGATCGCAGCGACAATCGTGTGCCTCATAGCACCAGCTTTGGCAGCCTCCACCCGAGTCGCAGTCGATCAGCAGGCCCCCGAGCCAGCAGCTGTAGCCTCCATCGGCTTTTTCGAAGAACCTGCCACCGGCGAGCTCGCAGTCCGACCGGAGCTGGTCTCTGCCGAGATGGTCGACCGGCGCGGCGTTGGCGGGCTGTCCCCCGACGGCCGCGAGCGCGAGGGCGGCCAGCGCCAGTACCAGGAGCCATCGGCCCCATCGGAACATCGCGTTACGGTCATGGTTACGTATATGCATGGTGGTTCTTTCCAGACGTGCGCGTTCCTGGCGGAGCGCGAGCGTCAGCGTGCCGCCTGAGAATCTCACCGAGACGACACACCCCGCGTGTCACGGCATGATCGTATTGTTGCGGTGGAAGATGTTGTCCGGGTCGTAGCGCCGCTTGATCTCCACCAGCCGGCCCCAGTGCTGCCCGTAGCCGGCACGAATGCGCTCCCGCCGGGTGCGCGCGTCCAGCACGACGAAGTTCAGGTTGTCGCCATCCTTGGCGTAGGGCGCGACCGCGGCGTGCACGTCGTGCGCCCACCGCTTTCCGATCTCGTCTTCCGCTGGCTCGTCCCAGGCGCCGACGATCACCACCTGGTAGCGGACGTCGCGGTGCGGGAACGCCGTGCTGTCTGGATCGCGACGGTTCATCTCGCCGGCGTAGCACTCGATCGTCACGTTCAGCCACGGTAGCGGCGCGTTGGTACCGAATTCGGCGACGGCGTCCAGAACGGCGTCATCCAGCTCGCGCATCCCCGCGCTCTTCCAGTAGTACCGGCGGCCGTGCGGAAAGAGGATGTCGTTGGCGCCGTTCCAGGCGGCGTATGGCATTGGCCCGGCCATCACCAGCACGGGCGATCCGAATTCGATGATGGGTTTGAGGGCTTCCTCAGCTCGATCCATATCGCCCGACCAGCAAAACGGGATCGCCGCGACCCGTTGACCGTGCTCCGGCTCGGCCATGATTCCGCAGTAGACGCCCAGCTCGTCCGGCGCGCTCTCCGACACCTCGCGGAAGAGCTCGAGCACCTCGCGGCTGCGGTTGGGCACGTGAGCGACCATGCCGGCGTAGACCATGCCCTGTGGATGCAGCTCGAACTCGAACGAGGTCGCCACGCCGAAGTTGCCACCACCGCCGCGCAGCGCCCAAAAGAGGTCGGGGTGTGACTCGTCGCTGGCGGTCACCAGCTCGCCGCCGGCGGTGACGACGTCGACCGAGCGCAGGTTGTCGCTGGCCAGCCCATGCTTGCCGATCAGCCAGCCGACGCCGCCGCCGAGCGTGAGGCCCGCCACGCCAGTCGTGGAAATGACGCCGCCGGTCGTGGCAAGGCCAAAGGCGCCTGCGTCCCGGTAGAGTTATGTCTCTTATACACATATGACGCTGCCGA
>JAEVYR010000163.1 GCA_023392645.1 Chloroflexota bacterium
CGTGGGTGTCCAGGTGCGGCAGGCCGGGCAAGTGCGCGGCGACGCGCTCGTCCGCCGGCTCGGGTGCGGTGTCCGGCGTCACCGCGGCGATCGCGCCGCCGTCGATGTCAACCCGTACGTCTCGCCGCCAGCCGCCCGGCAGCAATGCCTGTCGTGCGTGGAGGTGCTGCATGGAGATTCACCCTTCGCTGGCCCGAGCGCCATTCAACGGGAGTCGTGTCTATACGATACAGGATCATGATCGCGCGCCACGGCCCCCGCGTTACCGCAGCCCGAAGTGGGCGGCTACCCGGTGCGCGATCGCCTCGGTGTCCCGCGAGCCGCCGAGCTCGATCCACGGAAGCCCGGCGGCGATCACGTCCGAACGGTACTGATCCGCGAGGATGATCCCACGGGCGATATCTGCTCCAGCGCGCGCTCCGGGTCGGTCACAACGGCGTCCCTTCCGAGCGGATCGCGTGGCTGTGGGTTCGATATACCCCTGTCGGCTGGTCAGGCTTTGCCTCGTTCCGTTGTGCACCGCCGCCTCCCGTGATATATGTATAGACATATTCTGTCTCACGCACCGGCAGGTGACGATGGTATCGCAACCGACGCTCCTCCTTCGACCACGGTCCGACCCTGGTCTCGCGACGTTTCCGCTCGCCCGATGGCACGTGAGCTTCCGGTCAGGCGCCGAAGCGCTCGAGCGTCGGACGGTCGATCCGGAGCGGCGCCAGCGCCTCGGGTGTCGAGCCGGTCATCGCCGCCTCCGCCAGCAACTGGCCGACGCGCGGGCCGAACGGCATGCCATGACCGCAGAACCCACCGCCGAACCACACGCCCGGCATGTTCGGCGCGGAGTCGGCCACCGGCATGTAGTCCGATGTGAACGCCATCAGGCCGGCCCAGCGCCGCGACACCGAAAGTCTCGCCAGCTGCGGGAACAGCCGCGGCAGCACCCGCTCGATCCGCTCGATCACGCCATCGGTCGGCACCATCTCGCGCACGCCGACATCGCCATGTGGCGCATCCTGCCGGCAGCCGCCGATCACGATCGACCCGTCCGGCGTCTGCTGCCAGTACTCGCCGGTCGGCGTCACCGATGCGCCGATCGCGGCCTCGAACACGCGATCAGTCGGTGCGTAGGCGAGAATTTGCCCCCGCACCGGCACGATCTTTCCCGCCATCGCTGGCACCAGCGTATCCGTCCAGGCGTTCAGCGCCACTACCACCCGGCCGGCGGTGAGCGGCCCGGCGGTGGTCTCGATTCGCGTCGCATCGACCTCGGGCGCCAGCCCGGTCACCCCCGCGCGCACCAGTCGCGCGCAGTGGCGTCGCGCCGCCCCGGCCACGCCGCAGAGGTACCGCTCCGAGTGCACCAGCGCGCCGTTCGGCGCGTACATCGCCCCGCGAATCTCCTCGCTCAGGGGCGTCTCGATCAGGTCCTGTGTCGCCGCCCGGTCGAGCACCTCCCCGGCGAACCCCGATTTCGCCAGCGAGCCAGCGTCCGCGCGCATGTCCGCCAGCTCTTCGTCGGAGAGCGCCAGCGAAAGCGTTCCCGGCACCCGGAAATCACAGTCGATCCGCTCCTCGCGGATCGCGGTCTCGGCGAGCTCGCGTCCCTCGGCGGCGATCGTCTCGACCTGTTGCGCCGCGTCCTCGCCGATCCGCCGCGCCAGCGCGCCGAACCCGGACGCCGTGCCGCCCACGAGGAAGCCCCCGTTGCGGCCGGTCGCGCCCCAGCCGATCACATTCTGCTCCAGCAGCGTCACCGAGACGCCCGCCCGGGCCAGCCAATAGGCCGTCCAGCAGCCCAGCATGCCACCGCCGATCACGGCGACATCGGTGGTGGCCGGCATCTCGTCGCCGGGTATCAGCGGGTCAAAGGTCGCGTGCCAGTACGAGGTCGGTTCGGCCATCGGTTGTGGTCCTTCGGTCATCGTTCGTCAGGTCAATGCATTAATTCTCCGCTCCAGCGGCGCGGGTGGCAACCGGTGTACCATCGGCCAAACGCGCACGACAGCCCAGGTGAAAGGAGCACGCTGCTGTGATCTCCCCAAGTCCTTCCGTCGCCTCCGTCTGGCGCAACGCGCGCCTCGCGACGATGGCGCCCGGTACACACGGTCTCGGCGTCGTCGATCGCGGCGCGGTCGCAGCGCGTAATGGCCGCATCGTCTTCGCCGGACCGGAGTCCCGTCTGCCCGAAGATCTTCGCGAGGCACGGTCGATCGATTGCGAGGGGCGCTGGATCACCCCCGGTCTGATCGACTGCCACACCCACCTCGTCTGGGCCGGCAACCGCGCCAGCGAGTTCGAGCTGCGTCTCGAAGGCGCCAGCTACGAGGAGGTCGCCCGCGCCGGCGGCGGCATCGTTTCCTCGGTACGCCAGCTCCGGGATGCGACCGAAGACGACTTGCTCGCCCAGGCGCTGCCCCGTCTCGACGCGCTGCTCGCCGAAGGTGTCACCACGGTCGAGGTGAAATCCGGCTACGGACTCGATCTCGACAACGAGCGCAAGGCGCTTCGCGTCGCGCGGCGGCTGGGCGAGGAGCGACCCGTGCGCGTCGCGACGACCTTCCTCGGCGCGCACGCGCTGCCCCCGGAGGCCGCCGGGGACAAGGACGCCTACAT
>JAEVYR010000202.1 GCA_023392645.1 Chloroflexota bacterium
CAAGAACAAGGAAGCGGCCTGGGAGTGGATTTCCTACTTCTCCAGCCCGACGATCTGGGTCGAGACCAGCCAGACGATGAAGCAGCGGCTCGAGTCCGAAAACGCGACGTACACGCCGGCGCTGACCGCCAGCAAGGTCGCGAACGAGCTCTTGAGAAGCCAGGTGTTCACGACGACCGGACACGAGTCGTTTGACCAGGCGGTCCAGCTCTTCCCCGAGCTGCTCGACGCGAACAAGCAGGCGGCGGTGTCGCCGGTGCTCAAGGAGATCAACGACATCATCACCAACAGCGTCACGCAGCCGGCGCTGAACGGCCAGAAGTCGGCGGAGGACGCGCTCAAGGAGGGGCAGCAGAAGGCCCAGCAGGCGCTCGACGACTTCTTCAAGTAGACCGGGCCGCCCGCGCCACGGAAGTTGGGGGAGCCGGGCAATCGCTCGTAACCCGACGGCGACGGCAATGGGACCAGCCGGCATTCGCTGGTCCCGTGCCGACCGTGGCGCGGCTCCGAGCGAGGTAGGGACATGGGTTTCTCGTTGAATCGCGAGGGCTCGGCGCCCGAGCGGGACGCGACCGGGACGGTCAACGGCATCTTGCCCGGTCGACGGCGGTCGAAGGCAGCTACCCGCGAGGCGATCGCGGCGTATGTCTTCATTTCTCCCTGGATCATCGGCGCGATCGTCTTCACGTTCGGTCCGATCCTCGCCTCGCTCTACTTCAGCCTGACCGAGTACAACGTGCTGCAATCGCCGGAGTGGGTCGGGCTCGACAACTACCGGCAGATCGTGACCAGCGACGACCTCTTTCGCAAGTCGCTGATGAACAGCTTCATCTACACGATCATGTACATCCCGATCCACATTATCGTGGCGCTGCTGATCGCGATGCTCCTCAACACGACCGTGAGGGGACTGCCGATTTGGCGGACGTTCTTCTACCTGCCCGTGGTCACGCCAGTGGTCGCGGCGGCTGTGCTTTGGCGATTTCTGCTGAATCCTCAGGCGGGGATCGTCAATCAGGCCTTGCGCGCGGTGCATTTGCCGACACCCGGATGGACGACAGACCCCGACTGGCTGCTCCGGTCGGTGGTGCTGATGGTGACGTGGCAGGCGGCGGGCAGCACGATGATCATCTATCTCGCCGGCCTGAAGGGCATCCCCAGGGAGCTGTACGAAGCGGCCGAAATCGACGGTGCGGGCTGGTGGTCGCAGACCTTCAACATCACGCTTCCGCTGCTCTCGCCGGTGATCTTCTTCACGATGGTGGTCGGAATCATTGGGTCGATCCAGGTTTTCGCCCAGCCGCGCATTCTCTTCAACGATGAGTCCGGTGGCGCGGGCAACGCTTCACTCACGTACATGATGTACCTCTTCAACAACGCATTCAGTTACTTCAAGATGGGCTACGCTTCGGCGCTCGCGTGGATCCTGTTCGTGGTGATCCTGATCGTCACCGCGATTCAATTCTGGGTCAGCAAGCGATGGGTGTACTACGAAGGAGAGGGCCGATGAGCACGATGGGTATGCCGACGGCCGGCCCGGAGGCGACGGGCAATGAGGCGCGAGACGCGCAATGGCCGTCGCTGAGCGGGTGGCTGATTTACCTGGTGCTGGCTTTGCTGGCGGCGCTGTTCGTCTTCCCGTACCTCTGGATGGTGAGTGCGTCGCTCAAGCCGCTCGGCCATGTGTTCAGTGCGCAGCTCATTCCCAATCCGATCAAGTGGTCGAATTACGCGGACGTGTTCCGACTGACGGAATACCTGCGCTGGTCGATCAACAGCACAATCGTCGTCGTGCTCGCCGTGGCGGGGGTGGCGTTCAGCAGCGCGATGGTGGCGTACCCGTTCGCGAAGCTCGACTTTCCGCTCAAGCGGGTGTTCTTCGCGCTGATCCTGTCGACGATGCTGCTGCCGGGCGAAGTGACGATGGTGCCGGTGTTCCTGATCTGGCGGGAGCTCGGCCTGGTGAATACGCTCTTCCCGCTGTGGGTGCCGAATCTTTTCGGCTCGGCGTTCTACATCTTCCTCCTGCGACAGTTCTACCTGACGATACCGAACGACCTCAAGGAGGCCGCGCTGCTGGACGGCGCATCCCATTACCGCATCTTCAAGGACATCATGCTCCCATTGGTGAAGCCGGCGATCCTGACGGTCGTGATCTTCGAGTTCGTGGCCAAGTGGAACGACTACATCACCCCGCTCATCTACCTGAACGATCCCAAGAAATACACGCTCGCGCTTGGCGTCGCGAGCTTCCTCAACGAGCCCGGTCTCGAAAGCCGGTGGGATTTGTGGATGGCAGGATCGGTGATGATGACGATTCCGACCGTCATTCTCTTCGCGGTCGCGCAGCGGCAGTTCATCGAGGGGATTGCGGCTGGCGCCGTCAAGGGGTAGCGGCGATCGCGGCGCGGGAGCTGCCGCTCTTCACCTGGCTGGCGCTCCTGCCGGCTGCGTTCTTGCTGCCGTTCGGCGCCGACGCTGCCCTTGGGTCATCCCTCCGACGGGAGTTCCTCCGGCGACACCCCCATCAACGGGTAGACTGAAGTTTCGAACGCCGGGTTTCGCATGCGGGCCGGTCGCGCGCCGGCCCGTCGACTATCTCCGAAGGAGTGAATCCATGGACGACGCATCGGAGCGATCCGACGCCGAGCGGTTTCTGCGCATGGCGATCGAGGAGGGCGAGCGGGCGGCTCGTGACGGCAACACGCCGTACGGCGCGGTGCTGGTCGCGCCCGACGGCTCCGTCGCCGCCACCGGTCGCAACCAGACGGTCGAACACCATGACCCATCGTCGCACGCCGAGCTGAACGCCGTGCGAGATGCGTGTCGCGCGCTGGGCACGCTGACGTTGCCGGGATATCGGATGTTCGCCAGCGGGCAGCCGTGCCCGATGTGCATGACGGCGATGATCCAGGTCGGGCTGGCCGAGGTCTGGTACGCGGCGCCGGCGGCTCCCGGCGCGGCCTTGATCTCCCCCGAGGAGCTGGCTGAGCGGGTGAGGCAGGGGGCGCCGAAGGTGGTCAGCGGCGTGCTCGCCGACGACGCGCTGGCGATGATGGCCCGATCATCCTCGTAGCATCTGCATCCGCGCCCTCATGGCGAGAGCGTCCCAGCGCTCCTGCTCACGCGCAACGTAAATCGGTCGGTATCGGTCGAACAGCGTGACCAGCAACGTGACGAGCAACATGAAGAAGAGCGTGTTGCCGAGGCGGATCTCGCCGTTGCGAATGGGCAGCAGCAGGTCGGCCGCGACGACGAGTCCGATGTTGATCGCCCCGACCGCGAAGAATTGCCTGGTGGCAGTTCGCCAGCCGGCGCCGCGGCGAACCAGCCACTCGCTCACGGCCGTGTTGGCGACGACCAGCGTGCCGATGCCGATCGCGAGCTGCAGCGGCGTGCTTTGTATGCCCGGCAGGATTTGCGAGAAGATGACCGCGACGAGGGACACCATCGCCGCTTTCTCCAGCAG
>JAEVYR010000205.1 GCA_023392645.1 Chloroflexota bacterium
GCTTCGAGCCATGGTGATGTTCCGGAGCCTGGGTCGGCACGTCAGTCGGTTCCTGCGTCGGCTCCTGCGTTGGCACGTCGGTCGGTTCCTGCGTCGGCACCTCGGTCGGCTCCTGCGTCGGCGGTGCACCGAAGATGGTCGAGCAATCGACGTCGCCCACGATCGGGTCGCCCACGATGATGCCATCGGGGAACACCTCGAGGCAGGCTTCCAGCGGCGACGGTACCTGAACGATGCCGCCAGGCATGCCGGGCAGTCCCTGGGCGGCGCTCGCCGCGACCGTCGTGACAAGCATGCCGGCGACGAACATCGTCCCCACCAGCAGTCGCAGCGTCGCCGCGCTGAATCGGTTCCGATTGCGTGAATGTGACATGGCAACAGCTCCCCGTGGTGACTAAAACCATCCGAGCCACTCGCCGGGCAAACCCGCGGGTGGGTACTATCCACCCTACGTGGCCACAACTCGCTCTCGCCTCTGTCAATCGGCAGAGCGTCGGCCCGTCGGTTGGGCATGGGTGCCGGATGCTCGGGGGGTTCGTTGCCCGGCGGCTACCGGTCGAGGCCGGCGCGGCCCAGCCGACCGTGAGAGATCGCGACGCGAAGCAGCGTCCGGATGTCCTGCCGCACCGGCGGCGAAATGGACGGATCGGCAAGCAGCGCCGCGATCTCGATCAGCTCGGGATCATCCCACGTGTCGGAGCGGTAGCCGCCGGCGGCCAGCAGCCGGTCACGGTCGGCCACCGGCAGCGCCATCGCCTCGGCGAGCTGCACCACCGTCTCGCGGTCGGGCTTGCGGCTGCCCTGCTCGAGCCGGGTGATCGTGCTGGGGTCGAGATCGGCGCGCTTGGCGAGATCCGCCTTCGACCACGAGCGCGCCTCGCGCATCGCCGCCAGCAGCCGGGGAAAGGTGACCGCGCCCGGATGGACGACGGCGGTCGCCAGCACCTCGTCGCCCGTCGGCGCGGCGGGCGACGGCATCTCGGCGGGCGGGGTTTCGGTTCGCTCGATCACCTGGTCGTCCACGGGGCGCTCCTTGACGGCGGGAATTGCCAATGCGTCAATTCTACCGGATCGCCCGGTTCCGCGACGCTCGCTTCCCCCAGCCGAGCAACGCGGCGATCCCGGTTGGTACACTTCCCGGCGAACCGCGACCGCCCGTTCCATTCAATCAACACAAGGCGCCCGACATGGCCAAGTACTGGGAAGGCAAGCTGATTCGGCTCCGCGGCGTCGAACCCGACGATGCCGAAACGCACTTCCATCTCAACCAGGAGGACGATATCTCCCGTTTCCAGTGGGTGATGAACCCGCCGGTCTCCCGCGCCGCCACCCGCGCATGGGCCGAGGAGGCCGCGGTCGCCCGTCCGGAGGGATGGCCGCTCGGCGGGCACGAGTTCACCGCCCAGATGGAGACCCTCGTCGATGGCGCCCTCGTCGGCGGCATCGCCACCCACCACGCCGATCCGCGCGCCGGCGTCTTCAGCTACGGCCTGCACGTCGAGGCGCCGCATCGCGGCAAGGGCTACGCGAAGGACGCGATCTGCCTGATCCTGCGCTACTACTTTCAGGAGCTGCGCTACCAGAAGTGCAACGTCGAGGCGATGGCGATCAACGAGCCGTCGCAGAAGCTGCACGAGTCGCTCGGCTTCGTGCGGGAGGGTCGCCGGCGTCGCGTCGTCTTCACGCACGGCGTGCACAGCGACATGGTCGAGTACGGCATCACCGTCGAGGAGTTCCGCGAGCGGCACCCCGACTACTGGCGCGAGCCGTGACGACGCGCCAGTCGGCCCACCGTTCCATGGATGTCCTCATCATGTCTCTCCCGCGCATTCGGCAAGCGCGATCGCTTCGCTGAAGGCGGCATCCCAGTCGCGGGCGAAGCGGTCGAGACCGAACCGGATCCGGGCCAGCTCCCCGGCGTTGGCGCCGAGCTCGGCGGCGTGGTCGGGATCGTCGATCATCCGCCGCATCCCCGCGACCAGCACATCGAAATCGTTCGAGCAATACCCATGGCGCCCGTTCTGGATCACGTCGGGCAGCTCGGTCGTCGCCAGCGCGACGACGGGCATCCCGATGGTGAGCGCCTCGACCACGGCCAGCGGCAGGCTGGTATAGCGGCAGGGGCTGAACAGGAAGCGATACTCGGCAACCGTGCGGTGCAGGCGCGGATAGGGGATGTCGCCGATGCGATCGTCGACACCCTCGTTGCCGAACCCGGCGAGCGCGATCGGGACGTGCCGCCGCGCCTCCAGCAGCAGATCGAGCCCGATCTTGCGGCCGCGGCTCGGCATGCTGTTGATCGCCGTGATCCCCTCCGGCCGGGTGCCCCGCCATGTGACGGCCGGGTCGATCGCAACGCTGTGCTCGACCACCCGCGTCGGCGTCGGCCCGTTGTCCCACATGAGCCGGTTGTAGCGCGTGACATGCACGAGCAGGCCGCTCGGGTCGGCGAATGGGTGGCGGCTCGCGACCGGATCGGGAAAGGGCGTGTTGTGCTCCAGGTGGATGCGGGGCAGGCGACGCCACGCCGGGCCGAGCAGCTCGGCGGCGTCCCGCTGGAGGTTTCGGGGCGACTGGAACAGCACCAGGTCGAGGTCGAGCTCGCGGACGGCGTCGGCCGGCACGTCGTGGACGTTCGGGGGCAGGTCCGGGTTGGCGCGGCCGCCGTATCCCTCCGGCGCGCCCGGCTTCACCGGCAGCAACCAGTCATGATCGAGCCGCGACAGCGCGGTGAGGTAGCTGCCGTGGATCGGCCAGGTGAGGATGCGCAGGCGTCGCATCGCGATCACACGTTCCGGCTGCGCGCCTCGGCGATGGAGGCGTCGATCAGCTCCCGCAACACGCCCTCGTCGACGTCAGAGAGACGGGTAACGTAGAGGCAGCCCTTGCCCATCCTGTGCGTGCCGAGACGGTCGAGCCCCTCGCGCTGCTGCTCGACATCGCAGGTCAGGTAGATCGAAAACGCCCGCACTCGTGGCGAAAACCCGACCAGCGGCGCGTCGCCCTCGTGCCCGCTCGCGTACCGGTAGTG
>JAEVYR010000206.1 GCA_023392645.1 Chloroflexota bacterium
TCGACGACCGGTGCCGTGGTCTGATCGACGGTCTCGACGACCGGTGCCGTGGTCTGATCGACGGTGTCGACGACCGGTGCCGCGACTTGATCGACGGTGTCGACGACCGGTGCCGCAACTTGATCGACGGTGTCGACGATGGGCGCGGCGGTGTCTTCGACCGTGCCGGTCACCGTCGTACTGGTTTCTTCGATCGTGTCGGTGACAGGCTGGGTGATGGGGTCGAGCACGCCGGCGGAGGCGGGACGCGCAAGCACACAGCAGAGAATGGCGACCGCCCCGAGGGCGATTGCCAATGATCTCGCAGTGGAGCGTGTCGCGGCGCTCATGTGGCGCATCTCCATCCCAAACGGCATCCCGACCGGCCAGGTGTGGACGTCAGACGACGTCGTGGCAGCAAGGACACCGAAACAACGGTATACGTCGATCCGAGTCGATGGCAATCGCCACCGCTCAAACGCAGTCCGTCGTTTCCCCACCTTCATCATACAGGAACATGGCCGGAAGTCAACTGGCTGGACGAACCACATCGGCTCCAGTCGCCGCTTAGGGCACGCGGCGACGTTCCGAGCCGGACGATCACGATGGCGGCTGCCAGGCGTACACGGTCCATTCAATAGCACCGACGCGCAGGGTATCCACCGGCACGTAGTTCTCCTGGAGGAACCGGATCACCGCCTCGGCTTCCGGACCAACATCGACTTGCAGGCCGCGAATACCGGTTGGCTGCCCCTGCACAGTGTCGCGCCATCGCTCGTACTCGACAGGGTCGATGGACGGAAACAGCGGGTCGGCGAGCCAGTAGTAGGTGTCGATCACGAAGGCAGGTGGCGAGTCCTGCAGTTCGGCCAGCATATGCGTCGCGTTTTCAGCACGATGGTCACCGGTGAAGATCGGGAACTGGTAGAAGAACTTCGTCGCCGAAGGCGCGTTCGCGAAGAGGTTGACCGAGGCGTCGTTGCCCCAGACCAGCACGGTGTCGCCCTGCTCGAGGTGTTCGTCCAGCCACGAAACCGCTTCGGCCTGGATGTATGTCGCGCCACGGGCTATCGCGACCTGCTCGCCCAGCTTCGCGGTGGTTGCGAACATCCCCGCAACAGCAATCGCGCCCGCGAGGAGCCATACCATGCCCGGCACCCGCCGATCGGACGCGATGGACCGCACCGCAACCAGCACGTCACCAGTCAGGTAAGCGAACGCCAGCGTCGCCACCGGCAACACGGTCAGATAGTAGTGCGGGAACCGGTTTCCGGACACCGCCGCGAGCCCGAACTCGAGTGGCAGGCCGATAGCGATGAATTTCGCCCAGACATCGTCCGGACCTCCCCGCCACCAGCCGATTGCGCGCCATACCGCCATCGCCCAGCCCGCGGTCGCGAGCACGGGCAAGCCCGTCGGCGAAAGCACGTAGAGGCCAAAGGCGAGCGAATCGAGTCGATCGAGCGGCCCCGCAGACGCATACGACAGGTTGTACGAGATGACGGCTTCCCAGAGATCGCCCAGCGCTCCCTGAGACCCGAACCAGATTGCGGTGATCGCGACGACCAGCGCACCGCCGACCATCATGTGCATCAGGCGAATGCAGGCGAGCCTGACGTCGGACGCGCGAATGCCTGTCAGGACGACGGTGAGGGCGATCGCAATCCCGACACCGACAAGGTTTGGCCGAAAGAGCGCCGGGATTGTCGCCAGCGCGCCGACGGCGACCATCGTCCACCATCGCGACGAGCCGTCAATAGCACGGAGGAACACGAAGACCGCTGCCATGTTGAAGACGAGCGCGAATTCCTCGACGGTGTTCCCGCCATGAAAGCTGAGCCCCACGCCAGCCAGCAACATCGCACAGGCGAACGTCGCGACGAGCCACGCGTAGCGCCGCGCCACGGTTTGCCAGACCAGCACGCACAGGACGGTCAGGGCCAGGATTTCCACCAGGAGCACGCCCCATACCGAACCGCCGCCGAGCCACAACCCGAGCGCGTCGACGTAGTAGATCGCCGGCCCCTTGTGGTCCCAAAAATCCCGATACGGCACCTCGCCGTTGAGGACTCGCCAGCCGCTATAAAGGAATACGCCGGAATCCGCCCGGTACCAAACGCCGGAATCCAGCGGCCCGCGCAGCGGAAGGGTCGCCACAAGGAACACCGTGACGGCAAACAGCGACCCCGCCGCGACCATCCACGCCGGAGGAGCGAATCGGCACCGGTTCGTTTCTTGCACAGCACATCTCTCCCACCGCGCCACATCCGGCGGGCGCAACGTCGCCCCAGCAGTATCCGTAGGCCACGTTGAACAGCGAACACAAGTGGCATTGCGTGGAGCGGCATCAGTGTATCAAGGAAGGTCGCCAGCGCGGGAGGTCCAACCAGAACTTCGCCGTCCAACCCCGTTGGCGATCCCAATCGCATCCTTCAGCCTGTCCGCACTGACAGATCTCAAGGAGTCCGGCTGGGCTGGAAGATGCAAACACCATGCGTGCAGTTCATCGTCGAGACAGCATTCACCATCGGTGCACGCGCCGCACCCTACCCCAGCCACCGGCGGCGGCCACGATCATCCTCATTCCCGTGAGCGTGGTGTTTCTCTTCCTGCAACGCTATTTCGTCGAGGGCATGGCGGGAGCCGTCAAGCAGTGAGAGGATGCCGGCAGATCGCCGGCGCGTCACGCGGCGAAAGTGGCGACGACCACGGACAGCCGCGCGCAGTTGTGCATGCACGGCTCTCGTGGCCGCCCGGGGGCACGGCCCGCCTGGACGGAGCATCGCCGACCGCACCCTGAACCCAACCAGGAGAGAACCACCAATCATGAGCAAGCGATACGGCGTCGCCGTGATCGGCACGGGCGATATGGGCAGCCGTCACGTCGCGGCCTGGCAGTTGGCCGGGCACGATGTGGTGTCGGTGACGGACATCGACACCAACCGGGCGCGCGAGATCGCCACCGCTCACGACGTCCCGACCGTTCATGCCGACTACCGCGTCGCCATCGCCGACCCGGATGTCGATATCGTCTCGATCTGCCTGCCACTGGCATTTCACGCGCCGGTGACGATTTTCGCCGCCGAGCAGGGTAAGCACATCCTCTGCGAGAAACCCCTCGCGCGAACGTTCTCCGAGGCGGCGGCAATGGAAGCCGCGGTGCGCGCGGCGGGCGTCCAATTCGGCCTCGGGTTGCAGCGCAACCTGGCCGAGGGTGTCGGCCTCCTGCGCCAGTGGGCGGCGGAGGGCGACTTCGGGCGCCCGATGGTATTCAGCTCCGACCTGCTCCAGGAGGTCCGGCCGAAACGGGCGATGCACGACCGCAACGGCAACAACGGCCCATTGACCGATGCCGGCTGTCACTACTTCATGCTGTGGCAGACGGTCTTTCGCTCACGCCCTAAAGCGGTCTACGCGCAGGGCCGCATCCTCGCGTCAGGCCGGCCCGAGGTCGCCCAGTTCGATCAGCTCGCGATCGACACCGCCGTCGTCACGGTGGAGTACGAATCGGGCGACGTCGCGACCATGACGGTGTCGTGGGGGCTCGCCGAGGGGTACCAGATGCGAGGGCGGCCCGACCGGGTCTTCGGTCCGAACGGCGGCGCGGAGGGCAGCGTCAACCAGGAGCTCACCCGATATCGGGGCGGCGCGGTCGAAACGGTGGCGATCGAGAGCCGGAACCTGCATCAGGTCGAGTTCGAGATGTTCGTCGACGACCTGGAGCGCGGCACGGCGCCTCCCTACGGATTCACCGTGGGCAAGCAGATGCTGGCGCTGACCCAGGCGATCCACGAGTCGATCGCCACCGGGAAGATGGTGCCGGTGTCATACGATTTCTGATCCCGGACGAGGAATCTCGATGAAGTTGAGCTGTACCCAGATGATGCTCGGCGAGCGCCCGCTGGCAGAGGCGTTTGCCATGGCCGCGGAGAGCGGGTTCGTTGGTTATGACGGGTTCCGGGGCTTCGAGTGCTCGGGCACGTTCGACGTGGAACAGCCCCGGCGCAGCGGGCAGTGGACTCGCGATCACGTGGGAGGTGCTGGCGCATGAACACCCTTCGCATCGGCATGGTCGGCTACGGCAAGATGGGGCGCGCGCACAGCCAGGCGTGGTTGACGGCGCCGCGCTTCTTCGACCATGACACGCAACCCGTGCTGGCGGCGATCTGCGGACGGGATGGTGACGCGGCGAAGCGCGTGGCGGGCACGTTCGGATGGCAGAGCGTCGAAACCGACTGGCGCGCGCTCGTCGAGCGGGACGACATCGACCTTATCGATGTCTGCACCTCGAACGACCTGCACAGCGAGATCTCGCTCGCGGCGATTCGCAACGGCAAGCACGTCGTCTGCGAGAAGCCGCTGGCGCTCGACGCCACGCTGGCGCGCCAGATGCTGGCGGAGGCAATCGACGCCGGCGTCCGGCACACGGTGGTGTTCAACTACCGCTTCGTGCCGGCGGTGCGGTTGGCGAAGCAGCTCGTCGAAGCGGGCGAGCTGGGCGAGCTCTATCAGTTCGTGGGCAGCTTCCAGCAGGACTGGCTGGCGACGCCGGACTTCGCGATGACGTGGCGCCTCCGCCGGGAGGCGGCCGGCTCGGGGGCGCTCGGCGACCTCGGCGCCCACATCGT
>JAEVYR010000219.1 GCA_023392645.1 Chloroflexota bacterium
CGCTCGGCCAGTACCGGCACCACGCTGGCGGGGCTGTGTCCGGAGAGGGTTCGCCCGTCTTCGGCGAAAGTCATCATTGCCACGACCGGGAGGTCGGTCGCTTCGCGGGCGGCGTCGAGCGCGGCAAGCATCTCGTCGAGGCTGCCCATCGTCTCGATCACCAGGAGGTCGACGCCGGCCTCGAGGAGCGCATCCATTTGCTCGCGGAACGCGGCCTTCGCGTCCGACGGGGAGAGGGTGCCGATTGGGGCGATGGTGCGTCCGGTGGGACCGACTGATCCGGCCACGAGCACCGGCCGGCCGCTGATCTCGCGCTCCTCGCGGGCGAGCTTGACACCGCGGAAGTTGATGTCGCGCATCTTGTCCGCGAGGCCATGGTGTTCGAGCCGAATGCGGTTCGCGCCGAAGGTGTTGGTCTCGATCACGTCGGCGCCGGCGCTGATATAGGCGCGGTAGATGCCGCTGATGATCTCGGGCTGGGTGAGGTTCACCGCGTCGAGACATTCCTCGAGCGATCGGCCCGCTTCGTAGAGCATGGTGCCCATCGCTCCGTCGAAAAGCAGGGGGCGATCGGCAAGGGCGGTCACGAACGGGTGCGCCATCAAGAGCTCCTGAGTGCAATGTGGTCGTAGCGCGAACAGGCCTCGGTGGGTGTGGACCGCTCGCGGTCGTTCGCAACAGTCTAGAATATTGCGATGACTGCCGGGATGAAGCCATTCGACCGGCGAATTGACACGCTGTGAACGCGCACGTAAGGTACGGCAGATTCGCGACGCAGCACACGGACGGGCATCTCGCGGAGGCGATCGAGTCGCGTCAGGGCGAGGTGACAGGCGAGCATGGGCAAGATGAACACGACGATGGAAGAGGCGACGCTGAGGGGTGCAGGATTGTCGTTCGAGGGCGGCCCGCTGATGGCGATTGGCGGCGCCGAAGATCGCCTCGACGACAAGGTCATCCTGTCGTCGTTCGCGCACTTCTCTGGTGGCAAGAAGGCGCGGATTGCGATCGTGCCCACGGCATCGTCCATCGAGGACGCGGGAATCCGCTACAAGGCGATTTTCCTTGGTATGGGCGTGGAATCCGCCGAGGTCGTCTACATCGGCAATCGCGAGGACGCCAACGCCGAACCGCAGGTCCAGGCGCTCGACGATGCCACGGGGATCTTCCTCACGGGTGGGAACCAGGTTCGGCTCTCGGTGCTGATCGGCGGCACGCGCTTCGAGGAAACCGTCCGGCGCAAGCACCGCGAGGGTACGGTGATCGCCGGCACGAGCGCGGGCGCGTCGATCCTCTCCGCGCACATGGTCGCGGGCGGCGCGGGTGGGGCTGTGCCGAAGCAGCGGATGGCGCAGATGGTCGCCGGCTTCGGCCTGATCTCCAATGTCATCATCGACCAGCACTTTCGGCAGCGGAATCGCATCGGCCGCCTGCTGGCACTCGTGGCAACAAACCCGGGTCTGCTCGGCATCGGCATCGATGAAGACACGGCGGCGGTATTTCACGGCGACGGGCATTTGGACGTGATCGGCCGGCACAGCGTCACGATCGTCGACGGCTCCGATATGTACAGCGACATCTACCGGGTGAAGGGGCATCGCGAGGTGACCGTGAGCAACGCCCGGCTGCACGTGTTGCCGGCGGGTCGCGCGTTCGACCTCCGCGCCAGATTGATGATCGAAGACTGAGCCGAAATAGTATGCTGATACGCAGCAGCACACCGTACCCGGGCCGGACGCCCTGACCCGAGACCGCGCCGTGAGCCGCCGGGCCTGGCGGGCGTCCTACCGCTGACCGCGCGATCATGAGGGGTCATCCATGTTGGAAGTTCGCAAAACCACGGTCTACCGGGGCCCGAATATCTGGGCGCGCATGCCGGCGATCCACTACGTTCTCGATCTTGGCGAGCTCGAGGAGCGACCCTCGAACAAGATTCCCGGCTTTTACGAGCACCTGACCGAGCTCATGCCTTCGCTCTACGACCACCGATGCTCGGTGGGGCGACCGGGCGGGTTCCTGCAACGGATGCGCGAGGGCACCTGGATGGGCCACGTACTGGAGCACGTCGCGCTCGAGATCCAGAACCTCGCCGGTGCCGACGTCGGCCGTGGCAAGACGCGTAGCACCAGCGAGAAGGGCGTCTACAACGTCATCTTCCAGTACGACCAGGAGGATGTCGGCCTGGCCGCCGGCAAGATGGCGCTGCGGCTCCTGAACAACCTCATCTACGGCGAACCGGACGATTTCGACTACCAGGCAGAGCTGGAGCAGGTGATTCTCCTCGCCGAGCGTCTCGCCTACGGCCCGTCGACCGGCGCGATCGTGCAGGAGGCCCAACGTCGTGGCATTCCCGTGCTGCGACTCGACCCGCGGCGCTCGCTCGTTCAGCTCGGCCACGGCAAGTATCAAAAGCGGATTTGGGCGACGGTGACGTCGCGGACGGCGAATATCGCCGTCGACATCGCCAGCAACAAGGAGCTCACCAACCGGCTGCTGCTGGAGGTTGGCATTCCGGTGCCGAAATCTTCGGTCGTGCGCAATGTCGATGACGCCGTGCGCGCCGCGACGCGGATCGGGTATCCGGGCGTGATCAAGCCGCTGGACGGCAACCACGGCCGAGGTGTGTTCGTGAACCTGGCCGACGACGCCGAGGTGCGCGAGTTCTTCGACAATGCCTACCGCGAAAGCCGCTCGGGCTCGATCGTGGTGGAATCGTTCATCACCGGGCGCGACTACCGGATTCTCGTCGTCAACAATGAGGTGGTTGCGGTCTCCGAGCGCGTGCCGGCGCATGTCACCGGTGACGGCACCTCGACCATCGCCGAGCTGATCGAACGTGAAAACCAGGATCCCCGCCGTGGCGTTGGCCACGAAAAGATCCTGACGCGAATCGTGGTCGACTCGCAAACAATGGAAGTGCTCGAGCGCGACGGTCGCACGCTCGACGACGTCCCGCCCGATGGCGAATTCATCCAGCTCAAGCTGACCGGCAACATGAGCACCGGCGGTACCGCGATCGACCGCACCGACGAGATCCACCCCGACAACGTCGAAATCGCCAGGCAGGCGGCGATGGTGGTGGGGCTGGATATCGCGGGCATCGACTTCATCACCACCGACATTGCCGAGAGCGTGCGCCAGACCGGCGGCGCGATTTGCGAGGTCAACGCCGGTCCTGGTTTCCGCATGCACACCAACCCGACCGAAGGGCATCAGCGACACGTCGGACGCGCGGTGGTCGATATGCTCTTCGAGCGCGGCAAACCGTCGCGGGTGCCGATGATCGCCGTTACCGGTACCAACGGCAAAACGACGACGTCGCGCATGATCGCACACATCATGAAGACGGCCGGCTACAAGGTCGGGCTGACGACGACCGATGGCATTTACATCGATGGCACCCAAATCCTGTCGGGAGACATGAGCGGTCCGGGCAGCGCCCGCATGGTGCTCAAGAACCCCGCGATCGACTACGCGGTGCTCGAGACCGCGCGCGGCGGCATCCTGCGGTCCGGTCTCGGCTACGACCGTTGCAACATCGCGGTGGTCACCAACGTCGCCAGCGATCACCTGGGGCTGCGCGGTGTCAACACCCTTGCCGAGCTCGCGCAGGTCAAAGCGGTGGTGCCGCAGAGCGTCCTGCGGGACGGCGCCAGCGTCCTCAACGCGGACAATGAGTGGACTGTCCAGATGGCGCGCACGGCGCGCGGCGAGATCATCTTCTTCTCGATGGATGAAGAAAACCCGGTCATCCAGGACCACATACGCGAGAAGGGGAAGGCGGTGGTGCTGCGACAGTCGCGGTACGGCGAGATGATCACCATCGTCGAGAATCGCCGTGAGACGTCGCTCGTGCTCGCCAGCCAAATCCCGGCGACCTTCGATGGGCGCGCGCGCGTCAACATCGCCAACGCGCTCGCGGCGACCGCCGCCGCCGTGGCCGACGACATTCAGCTCGATCACATCCGGCAGGCCCTGCGGACCTTCAGCAGCAGCTTCTTCCAGACGCCGGGCCGGTTCAACATGCTCGACCTCGGTGGGCAGCAGGTCGTGATCGACTATTGCCACAACGTCGCCGGGCTGGAATCGATTGGCGACTTCGTGAAGCGCATGAACGCGGAACGGACCGTCGGCGTGATCTCCATTCCGGGTGACCGGTCGGACGACGACATGGAGCAATTCGGCACGCTGGCCGGCACGGTCTTCGACCGGATCATCATCCGGGAGGACGACAATCGTCGTGGTCGGGCCGAGGGCGAGATCGCCGGTCGGTTGCGCGACGCCGCCATCGCGGGCGGGTTCGACGAGCGGAACCTGGAGGTCGTGCTCGACGAAATGGAGGCCGTGCGGCGGGCCGTCGACACCAGCGACCGCAACGAGCTGCTGGTGCTGCTGGTTGACAAGCCGGTGAAGGTTTGGGAAATGCTGACGAGCCAGGGAGCGGCGAGTGCCTGATCGCGACGTGATGACGCTGGCCGGCGGTGTGCTGAGCCGTGAAGACATTCTCGAGCGGATTCGCTCATCGAGGCCGCCGCTGCTGCGGGCGATGCCCGATGTCGATGCGCAGGTGCAGCCGAACGGGGTGGACCTGACCCTGGGATCGGTGCAGCGCCATCTTGGTGCGGGTCGGGTCGCGGTGGACAATAGCGGCCGCGTGCTGCCCGAGCTCGAAGAGGTCGAGCCGGACGCCGGCGGCTGGTATCGGCTCGATCCCGGCGCGTGGCACGTCACCTACAACGAGATCGTCGCGTTGCCCGACGACCTGATGGCGCTCGGACGGCCCCGATCGAGCCTCGCTCGCTGTGGCGTGGCGATCCACACGGCGGTGTGGGATGCCGGCTATGAAGGCCGGTCCACCTCGCTGCTGCAGGTCGTGAATCCCGAGGGGTTCTGGGTGCAGCGCGATGCCCGCGTGATGCAGCTTGTGTTCTTCACGCTGAACTCGCGCACGGCCGAGGGGTATCGCGGACAATACCAGCGCGAGAACATCTGATCACGGATCCCTTGGCGCCGGGTGCTGCCCGGTGTCGGGCGGGCACGTTCGATCGGCCTGGCTGAAGCCTGCGGTATCGGACGCGATCGTCCGATCTCCGCATGAGGTGCGCGCCCGGGGCGGTTGAATGCTATCGACCCGGGCCGATCGCGCGATCGGTTTCGCCGGGAAGTTGTTGGCGATCCTCAATGATCCGCGTCTCGAGGCGCTCGACGCGCGCGAAGTCTGGCCGCGCCGGCGGCACGCCGGGCACCGGCACTTGCCGGCGAGCAACTTTGCGCTCGGCCGTTTCGTTGCAGCCCGGTATCGGGCAGAAGTAAATCGCCGTGTAGCGCTGTTCGGAGGTTCCCTCGAATCGGGAAGGCCGACCGACCTTGCCGCGCAGGCGCATCTCGACGTGATGGTCCGGGCACTCCGGAGGCGTCTTCTCCTCGGTGGCTCGTCTGAGAATCACGTCCAAAAGGCTCGGCATCGTCGTACACTCCCATAGGTGATTCAGAGGTGATACAGGTCGTTCACATCGCCATGAGCCTAGTATACGAGAAGGGACGCATCCCAGGTGCCGGATTCCACGCATGAGCAGATCGAGTTGGTCTCGGGGCCGCTGCGGCCGATGCCCGAACACGTCTTCGATGCGTTGCTCAGCACGTTACGCGAGTCGCTCGGCGAGCGCTGGGGCGCGATTCGCATGCCGCTGCCGGCGCTGGTCCGCGCGCTCCGCTCAGCGGTTGACGATCTCGAAGGGGTTTACCTCGCCGCGGAGCTCGACCGCGGCGCCGAGCGCGACCTGCGGGTACAGCTGTGGGTCGATCGCCCCGATCTCGATCTTGCCCTCGCGGACGGAATCGTGGAGGAGGCCTTGCGCGGATTCGGGGATCGGGAGATTCTGCTTGTGTGCCGCACGCTGGAGGACGACGGTCTCCACTATCGCTTCGCCTCGGGTACAGTCGAGGCCGCGCTGACCGGCACGATCGCGCTGGTCGGTCCGTATGCGCGCGACGCGGCACATCTCGCGCGGATCGGCAGCGGACAGCCAATTGGGTTCAGCGCCTGAGCGACAGAAGGCGACCGGGAGGAGTGACGAGGGGCATGCCGACGGTTGAGGTCATGGGTGAGGATGTGTTCGATGCCGCCGAGGGCCGCCGCCTGGTGCTGGCGATCGAGGATGCAGGAATCGATATTCTGCATCGGTGCGGGGGCAACGCGCGGTGCACCACCTGCCGAGTCGAGGTGCTCGACGGCGATGCCGGACCGATGACGGAGGCGGAGGCGAATCGGCTGGAGTCCGTCAGCGAGCGCACCGACAGGACGCGGTTGTCGTGCCAGGTCCAGGTGCGCGACGACCTGTCCGTGAAGGTGCGCAACCGGCTGTTCGAAAAGCCGGAGCTCGGCGATGCCGGGCCGCGACCGATCGAATGGCCGGAGGATCGTCCGCTGCCGCCGGAATCGTAGCGCCGGCGTTGGGAATCGGTCAGGCCAGCGGGTATACTTTTCAGCGTCGTGCTAGATGGGGAGCTGGCGGTGCCCTGTACCCGCAATCCGCCTTAGCGGGGTTGAACTCCCTCTCGAGGTACGACTCTTTGGGACTACGGTCGCTACGGGATGTTGAAGTCTGGGTCCCGCACGGCGGGGCACTGTGAATCGGGTCAGGACCGGAAGGTAGCAGCCCTAAGCAGGACGCCTCGGGTGATGTGGGGAAGCCCGGATGGAGTCCACGAGCGGTCGCAAGCTGGAGGGTTCGTATCGACAGGGGGTGCACGGCACACCCTGACCAAAAGGAAACGGGCGGGGGGATTGGTCCACGCCCCGGTTTGTT
>JAEVYR010000222.1 GCA_023392645.1 Chloroflexota bacterium
GTCTGAAGGTCCAGCTCGAAGACATGCTCAGCGATGAGACGACCCATCGCGACGAGGTCAAGAAGATCCTCGATGGCTGGGGAAGCTAGCTCCCGTCGATCCTGAACGATGCAGCGGGCCGGCGCCGCGATGCCGGCCCGCCGTCATGACCGAGCAGCCAGCCGCTCGCGCCAGACGGCGATGATCGCGTTGTCGTGGGGAAACGCGAGCTCCGGCAGCGCGTCGAGCGGAAACCAGCGGACCTCGGTGAGGTCGTCGTTCGCCTCCGGCGTGCCGGCGAACCGGATCGCGGGGTATACGGCCAGGACGACCGTCTCCCCGGGTGAAGAGACCAGCGTCAGGATCGGGCCCAACTCGACGGTGAGGCCGGTTTCTTCCAGCGTCTCCCGCCGCGCGGCGTCCTCGACCTGCTCGCCACGCTCGACGAACCCGGACGGGAAGCTCCAGCGTCCCGGCTGGCGCGTGTGCTCGCCGCGGCGCCCGAGCAGCACCGCGTCGTCCTGGCCGATCAGCACCGCGACCGCGACCTTGGGATCGAGGTAGGTCGTCATGCCGCAGGAAATGCACACCGGCCGCAAGCGGCCCTCTCGTGGCATCTCCGTCGTCGGCGCGCCGCATCGCTGGCAGTACATCCCTCACCAATTCCCTTTCCTGCGCTGTACCCTAGCACGACCGGGACTCACCAACGCCATCCACATGCCATCGCGCCGAGGAGCGTATCAGCATGACCCATGAGACCTTCGACGTCATCATCATCGGAGCCGGTCAGGGAGGCGTGCCGCTCGCGACCGCCTTCGCCGCCGCCGGCCGCAGCACCGCGCTGATCGAGCGAACATGGCCGGGCGGCACCTGCGTCAACGTCGGCTGCACCCCCACCAAGACGATGGTCGCCTCTGGCCGCGTCGCCCACCTCGCCCGCCGTGGCGCCGACTATGGCGTCGAGACCGGCGGGATCGGCATCGACATGGAGAAGGTACGCCAGCGCAAGCGCGACATCGTCGCGCAGTTCCGCTCCGGCAGCCAGAAGCGCATCGATCAGACGGACGGTCTCGACTACATCGAGGGCGAGGCGCGATTCACCGGCGAGAAGACGCTCGCGGTCACGCTCAATGATGGCGGCAGGCGCGAGCTGACCGCCGACACGATCGTGCTCGATGTCGGCGAGCGGCCGCGCGCGCTCGATATTGACAACCCTGACGGCGTCACGCTCCACGACTCGACATCGATCATGGAGCTCGACGAGGTGCCGGGCCACCTGATCGTGATTGGCGGGGGAGCGATCGGGCTGGAGTTCGCCCAGCTCTTTCGCCGGCTCGGCGCCGAGGTCACCATCGTCCACCACGGCGATCAGCTGCCGAGCCGCGCCGACCCGGATATCGCCGGCGCGGTGCTGGAGATCATGACGGACGACGGCATCGCGATCGAGTTCAACGCGACTCCGGTTGGTGTCGTTCGCGCCGGTGACGGCGTCGACGTCCGGCTACAGCGGGAGAACGGCGGGGAAGACGCGATCCGGGGGACGCATGTCCTGGCGGCGGTGGGCAGGGTTCCGAACACCGATTCGCTCGACGCCGGGAAATCCGGGCTGGCGCTCGACAAGCGCAGGTACATCCCGACGAGCGACCGGCTGGAAACGAACGTGCCCGGCATCTACGCGATCGGCGATATTCGGCCCGGCCCGAAGTTCACGCATATCTCGTACGACGACTACCGCATCCTGAAAGCGAACCTGATCGACGGCGGCGACCGCACGGTGAACGATCGGATCGTATCGTCGGTGACCTACATCGATCCGCAGCTCGGCGTCGTTGGGCTGACCGAAGGGGAGGCGCGGAAGCAGGGCGTACCGTACAAGCTCGCGACGATGCCGATGCGCAGCGTCGCGCGGGCGCTGGAGACCGACGAGACGCGCGGCCTGATGAAGGCGCTCGTCGATCCGGAATCGGGGACGGTTCTCGGGGCGGCGGTGCTCGGCATCGAGGGTGGCGAGATCATGTCGATGCTGCAGATAGCAATGATCGGCGGCATGCCGTACACGGCGCTGCGCGACGGCGTCTTCGCCCATCCGACGCTCGCCGAATCGCTCAACAACCTTTTCGCGGCTCTCAAGGATCCGAACTGAGCCGAAGAATGCCTCCGGAAAGTCAGAAGCACCGCGCTTACCCTGTTGTGTCGTCTCGCACCTCTCGACAACACTGCTGGCTCAAGGGGAGGGGGATCGGTATCACCAATCTCCCTCCGTAAACACGTCACTTTTACGGACCTAGCGAGAGATCGAGGCATTCTCCAGGTCGTAGTCGGTTTCATCAATCCATGGCTGTCCCTCCCTGAACCGAGACGGTCGGAAGGGGTAGAGATCGACGGTGCTGGACTTGCCGTCAACAACCAGTTCGCTGAGAGACTTGCCAATGGCGGGGGCCGTCTTGAACGATGTCCCGCTGTCACCGCCCATGAGGTAAAGACCCTCGTACTCGTCGATTGCTCCAATCAGCGGCCTTGAATCGCGACTTCCCATCATTGCGCACGCCCAGTTGCCGCGTACCGTGCTGTGAGCGACGGAAGGTATTCGCTTGCCCAATTGCTGGCGCGCCCAGTTTATGAATTCTTGGGTTACGACCTCGGGATAATCCTCGGGATCGACGACGATCGGCGCACCGAACTCGGCTCCGCCTAGGGTGCAGTTGCTATCGACCGGCCTGGCCCATGTGTGATTCACGTGATCGATAAGAGTTGGATGCCGGGAATCGCGGTCGCTCGGCCATCGGAAAATGGCAATTCGGCCCTGTCTGGGATACATCCCCAGATCAATGCCGATCGGTTCGAGAAGCTGGTTCGCCCATGCGCCGGCTACGACCACGACCCGATTGGTGCGGATGGGACCACGGGATGTCTGCACGCCGACGATCCGGTCATTCTCGATGAGGAGCTGTGTCG
>JAEVYR010000349.1 GCA_023392645.1 Chloroflexota bacterium
CGCCGGTGCAGCAGCCAGATGGCGACGGCCGGCAGCATCGCCAGCAGCGGGGTGGATATCCGGGTGGCGTCGGTCTCGCGGAAGCCGGCCGGCACGCCGGTCGCCCAGCGGACGATGCCGTCGACGCCCTCGCCGAGGAAGAACAGCGCGATCAGCGCGGTGATGGCGGGGATGACGACGAGCCAGCCGCGCCGCAGGGTCGCCCCGTCCCTGCCCTTGCCCCACCACGGCGAGACGCGACGCAGCCGCTCGGTCAGCGGCCAGTGCAGCGCCCAGATCGCGCCGCCGGTGGCGAGCGTCGCCACGTCCCGCGCCAGCGGGTCGCGCCACCAGCGGCCGAAGCCGTGGTTGCCGGCGACGGCATCGACGGCGAGCGAGACGAGGTCGCGGGCGCCGAAGATGATCATCAGCAGGGCCACCGTAGCGCCGACGTAGAGTGCGACCGGCACCGGCAGCGTTTCGCGGGTCTCGCTCGTCTCGGCGCGGACATCGCCGAGCCAGGCGCGGAGGTGGAAGACCCAGATCGCGGCGCCGACGATGAGGATGGCGAGGCTGATGACGACGGAATCTCGCTCGTAGCCCTGCAGGTGCCGGCCGAGGGGACCGGCGATGGCGAGCTCGATGAGCGACATCATCGACCCGAGCACGAGCTGGAGCCCGGTGACGATCAGCACGAGAGCGAAGAAGAGGTTGCGGACGATCGAGCGGCGCTCGGCGACGGCGTGGTCGCCGCGGACGGCGCGCTGGGCCATGCGCCAGTGGAGGAGCCAGATCGGCGTGCCGATGACGACGAAGGGCAGGTAGAGGCTGAGGCGCTCGCGCTGCCAGTCGGGGCCGCCCTGGATCCAGCCCTCGCCGCTGACGGCGGTGAAGAGGCGATCGAGCCCGAGGCCGAGCAGGTTGACGGCGCCGAACGCGGCGAAGCCGAGGGTGGCCGCGGTCACGGCGTAGACATAGAGCTGGCGGAGGGTCTGCATCGCAGAAGGCTGCTCGCGCATGGTGAGCCTCCTTGTGGATGACGAGCGGGTCGATACGGGTCCAGTATCGAGCTCGGGGCATCGCAGGCGCGCCCACGTTCCGGCGATGGCGTTGCAGGGACGTCACAACCGTGGCGGGGATGGCTCGTTCGGGCCGTCTCCGGCACGGTTGTGCGTTTCCCGCGTGCGACGGGACGTGTTGCCCGCCCCGGCCGTGCCGCGCATGACGGCGATGCCCATTCGGTTGGGGGGAGCGCGGTCACGACGTCCCCTGCCGGCGTCAGCGCCCGCCGGGGCGGCGGATGCGGGCTGGAACGAGGCGACGGAGCCGGGTCGCGCCGAGGAGCAGCGTCAGCAGGGCGCCGGCGGCGAGCAGCAGCGCGGCCGGCAGTGTCGAGCCGCTGCCGGAGCCGGTGCCCGTCGTCGGCAGTGTCGTGACGGCGGCCGGGGTCGGGGTTGTGGCGGGCGTCGCCGTCTGCGTGGCCGTTGCGGTCGGCGGGGACGCGGGCACGAACGCGATCGTCATCACCGCCGGCTCACCGGTCGTGATCGGCTGGCCGACGTAGGCGTATCCCGCCGGCACCTGGCTGGCGTCCCAGGTGACATCCCAGTTGTCCTCGCCGGGCACGTCGAGGATGCATTGGTGGTCGAGTCCCTGCTGGACGTTGTCGGTCGTGCAGGAGCTGAAGACCGCGCCGGTGCCGGGATCGATCGCGGAGAAGGTGAAGCCGTCGAGCAGCTCGGCGAACGCGTCGCAGGAGGTGTCGGTGCAGAGCGCCGCCTGGATGGTGACGTGGCCGGGCTCCTCGATCACGATCGGGGGCGAGGTCGGGGCGACGGTGGGCGCGGGCTGCTGCACCGGGACGAACGGGATCAGCGTGGCGGAGCCGAAGGGGCCGTCGGCGACCGGGTAGAGATCGCCGCGCCAGGCGTAGCCGTCGGGCGTCTGGTCCCAATTCAGGATCCAGTTGGCGCCGGCGGGCAGCGACAGCGTGCAGGTGTACGGCGCGGGGGCGCTGGTGGTGCAACGGTCGAGCACGTCGCCGGTGGCGCTGTCTGTCGCGGTGATGGTGAGGCCGGGGACGAGGGTGTCGTGATCGACGCAGTCGGCGTCCTGGCAGAGAACGGCGCCGACCTGAAGCGAGGTGGTGTCCTGGGCGGCGGCCGCACCGGGCAGCAGCCAGGCGGCGGCGATCAGGAGCGCGGCGATGATCGGGCGTGCGGAGCCGAGGTGACGAAGCATGGGGTCTCCTCCTTTCGGGAGCGCGAATCGGTCCCCCCTTGCCATCGATGGCGCGGATTCCCGCGTCTCTGGTGGTCCTGCCTGTTGGAGCGCGCAAGTCGAACGAGCGGTTTCGTCGTCGCGAATATTGCTCGTGACACGATAGTGCTAGTCGGGGCGAAACGGTGTACGGCATCGCTGGAACGCAAGGGTCAGTTCTCGGAGCAAGGGCCGGTCGTGCCATGAGACCATATCTCCGGGAAGAATTGAATTTGCATAAGTATCGACATCCAGCACGGTGCCTGTAACACCTTTCGATAACCCGCGTCTGTACTGGTGGACGCGTTCGAGGCGGTATCAGGGAGTTCACCATGGTGAGCTGGCTGAGGAGCCAAACCCCGGCAATCGTGCCCCCATCACTGGATCCGGATGGGGGTGACGCCGAGCTTGTGGCGCAGGCGAGGGAGGGCGACGCGCGCGCGTTCGCACTCCTCTACCGCCGGTACCTCAACCAGGTCTACGACTACTGCCGCCACCGCCTGGGAACGCGAGAAGCCGCCGAAGACGCCACCCAGACGATCTTCGTCAAGGCGCTCGGCTCGGTCGGGACATGTCGCGACGGCGACCTGTTCGCCGGGTGGTTGTTCGCGATCGCCCGCAACGTGGTCACCGATGCGTACCGCGCGGGCCGTGTCGGCAGCGTAGACATCGACGACCGGCCCGACATCGCCGATCCGGCGCGCTCGCCGGAAGAGTCGGCCATTGCGGCGGACTGGACGCGGCGGCTGCACCGCCTGCGCGAGGAGTGTCTCAAGCGTGACGATCGGGACCTGCTCGATCTTCGCCTTCAGGGGTTGACCGATCGCGAGATCGCGGTCGCCCTCGATCGCAGTCACGGCGCGGTTCGCGTCGCACAGCACCGGATGGTGAAACGGCTCCGTGACTGCATGGGACTCGACCGGGGGGACCGACCATGACGCTGTTGAGACCATCCCGGTCGGACGACCATCTTTCGAACTACTGGAACGCGCTCGTCCGCAACGCGCCCGCCGAGGAGCTCGCGCGCCTGGCGCGACTGGTCGAGCCATCCGAGATCGCGGCGATCGAACGAGCCCGGGCCGCCCACCAGAGGCACGAACCGGATCCCACCTTCGCCCGCCGCCTGGAGCAGACCCTCATGAACACTGCCATCTCCCCCATTGCGGGCACGATCCCGCAGCCGCGCGTCTCTCCGCCCTCCCGGAACGGAACCCGGGACCCTGGTCCTGCGTCCCGTCGC
>JAEVYR010000227.1 GCA_023392645.1 Chloroflexota bacterium
CAGCGCGCGCAGCGCCGCCCGCATCGTCGCACCGGGCGCGAGTCCGTCGTCGACGACGATCACCGTCCCCCCCGCCACCTCCGGGAAGGGCCGACCGGCGCGGAACCGCGTTTCGCGGCGCGACGCCTCTTCCCGCTCGCGGGCGATGATCGCGTCCAGCGCCTCCCGCGGTACGCCCAGGTGCTCGACCAGCGCGGTATCGAGGGAGCGCTCCCCCGAAGCCGTCACCGCCCCGAGGGCCAGCTCCGGCTGGCTGGGCGCTCCGACTTTTCGCGCGACCAGCGCGTCGAGCTCGCCGCCGAGCGCGCGGGCAACTTCCGCCGCCACGGGCACTCCGCCGCGCGGCAGCCCCAGCACCAGCGTGCCGGGACCCGCCTCGCCGGCGAGGGCGTCGGCGAGCTGCTCGCCGGGATCGATCCGGTCGACGAACTTCCGGGGCGACCCGTCACCCCGACCCAACCGTCGTCGCATCCGCTCAGGCTGGCTGCTGCACGTATCGCAACGTCGCGCCGACCCCGCCGAGCTCGTCGAGCTTCCGGGCCGCCTCGGACCGCGTCTCGCCGTCCGGGCCGACCTCGTCCGCCAGCGTCTTGACGATCTCGATCCGGGCGCTGGTCTGTACCGCGAGGCGGATCATCTCGTCCGCGAGCTGCACCGGCACCAGGTTGGCGACATCGCCGCCCGCCGGATGCTTCGCGGGCACCGGACCGGTGCCGTAGAGGTCCAGGCCAAAGTCCGCCCAGCCCTCCTGCGCGAAGTCGTCGACCATGGCGATGCCGGAGGCCTGCCCCGCCTGCAGCGCGCGCAGCACCGCGTCGGCGCCCGCCTTGCCCCGGCCGTTGGCGGCGACCCGGCCGGCGATATCCTCCACCTTCTCCAGCTCGCGATCGCGCTCGGCCCGCTCGACGATCGGCAGCGTCGCGTCGAGCACCTCCTGCTCGCTCGCCGTCATGTCGAGCCGGATCGTGTCGATGATCGCTTCCTGCACGGTGTGGTGGAACTCGTTCGCCAGCGCGCTGGTCATCACCTCGTTGCCGGCGACGATCAGCATGTCCACCTCTTCGTCCTGCATCGCCCGCAGGGTCTCATCGGCGACGTGCCGGGCGAACCCATTGACGCGCTCGTCGACCCGGCGCTGGTAGCGCGCCTGGTTGAGCGCGCCGCGCTGCGTCCGCCGCGGGAAGTCCGTCGCCTCCAGCCACACGCTGCGACCGTGCCGGGCGCGCCGGATCAGCGCCAGGGTCGCCTCCTGCTGGTCGGCCAGCAGGACGAAGTAGGCGGGGTGGTCGTCGACCTTCTTCGCCAGCGGCATCAGCACCGGTGTCGGACCGAGGTAGACCGCGGTCTCCATCGGCAGGCCCAGCGCGAGCGATTCGAACTCTCCCAGCGCCGCGTTGGCGACGATGTAGATGCCCTGCGCCGACGGGTCCAGCTCGGTGTCGAGGTACTCGGCGATGCGTTCGGCGGCGGCGTTGAGGTTGTCGAGCGCTTCGCCCCGCGGCCCCGCCTCGGAGATCAGGCGTCGCAGCTCGTTCTCCATCACCGTCCGTCCGGGGCGCCGCTGTTCGCCCTCGGCACCACGTAGGGCGCGCCACTGCGAGCGACGTACCACCGGCGCCGGCGGCGCGCTCGGATTGCCGCCCTGCCGACGGAGCTCCGGCGCGTCGTCGCGTCCCGGGGCGCCGCCGGCGGGTCTCCAGTCGAGGCACACCGTCAAGTAGGGCAGCTCGGGCGACGGCGGCAGGTCGGCCAGCCGCGCGAGCGCATCGCGAATTCCGTACGTGAGGGAGATGTCGTGGGTCGTTCGACGCACGCGAAGTAACGGTTCGGTCACCATATGGCGGCTCGCCTTCTGGACAGAACGCCGGTGGGCATCAGCGATGGCACCCGGCCCGTGTCCACGATTGGCCCTCCGGGGAGGACCGAGAATCTCTGCTTCAAGAGTAGGCTATTGGAGCCGTCATGAGCGGAAGAAATGGCCCCAGGGCGTTTCAACTTCGTATCAATACCGTCGGGCGGTCGTCGAAAGCGCCGGTGTACCTGCCCGATGGCCGCGCCGACGCCCCAGGGTCCGCGAGGTGGCGACCCAGCGTCGATCAGCATCCCGTAGCATGGCCCGGCATTGCTGAACATCGCCTCCACGCGCGACGACGGAAGCCGACATGCCGGCTCCCGTCGTCTCCAGGATGCGTCACGCCCGGGCGATGGCGCGAGGTCAGTTGCGGGCGTCCACCGCCACCGGGGTGGCGCCGGTGCCGGCGAAGATCACGCCGCAGGCGATGCGCGGGCCGCTGTTGCCCGACGGATCGGTCATCAGGTCGTCCGCGTCCTGATGCACGACGATGGCGCTGCCATCGGAATCGTCCAGGGAGTTCGCGGCACCTGGCTCGAGCGAAATCCGGTCGGTCGTGACGGTGACGAACACGGTGCCGTCATCCTCGGCCGTGATATTGCCGAGATCGCCGGCGTGGGACTCACCCGTCGCCATCGGGGTCGCCATGCTCTCGGGACCCGGGCCGTGCATCGCGCCGGTCGGGTTGAAGTGTCCGCCGGCCGACGAGAACGGTTCGTCGCCCGAGGGGTCACAGATGCCGACCTCATGGATATGGAGACCGTGCTCGCCAGGCTCCAGGCCATGCAGCTCACCGACGATCCGGACCATGCCGGTATCACCGATCGGCACGAACGTGAGCACGCCGGATTCCTCGCCGCCCTGCGTCATCACGACCACGTCGATCTCCCCGGCGGTGGCGACAGGACTGGCGTCCTGCGCCATGGCGGCCGGCGCCGCCGCGAGCGCCAGCAGGCTCACCAGCCCGAGCGCGATCGCGGCGCGCCATCGCCGTATCATTCCGTTGCGATTGCTCATCGTCACTTCCCTTCCAGGTTCACCGCCGAACAAAGAACACGCCCGGTGCGCCGGCGGCATGCGCGTTGCTCTCGCACCATGCGTGCCAATAGCTGTCGCCAGAACGGCGATACACGATGGCATGAAGAGCAGTGGTATAGTGGGATCGTCATATTTCATGAGCGCTAAGGCGCCATGATCCGTCGGCCGCCGCCCGCAACTGCGGGTGCGCGGGCGGTTTGTT
>JAEVYR010000229.1 GCA_023392645.1 Chloroflexota bacterium
GCTACGCGCTCGGCCGGTTGACGAAGCGATCGGGATCGTCGACCGGCGCCTCGAGCTCCTGGCGCAGGTCGCCGTAGCCTTCGCGCCCCATCAGGGCGTAGGTGGCGTTCTTGCCGGCCTCGACCCCGGGCTGGCCGAACGGGTTCACGCCGTAGAGCGCGCCGGCCATGACCGTCTGCAGCTCCATCATGAAGAAGAACTCTCCCACGGCGAACGCGTCAATTGCCGGCGTGGTGATGGTCAGGTTCGGTCGTCCCGCTTCCGCCAGCGCCCACGCGGTAGCCGCGCGCTCCTTGTCGAGCAGATCGCCCAGCTCGCCGCCGGTGAGGTAGGCGAGGTCGGGGATGCTTGCGGGCGGCGTCGGAATCTCGACCGTGTCGCGGTACTGCTCGATCGCGACGAGCTGGATGAGCTTGTCGTTCGGGCCCTCGGTGTAGAGCTGGATTTGCGAGTGCTGGTCGATCGCGCCGAGCGCCTTGATCGGCGTTTGCCCGGCGTACACGTCCTTGCCGTCCAGCGACTCCTTCTTGCCGAGGCTCTCCGCCCAGAGCTGACGGAACCAGTCGGAGATGCCGAAGAGCGCGTCGGCATAGGGCATCGTCACCAGGATCGACTTGTCGTGACTGGTGTCGGCCAGCCACGAGATCGCGGCGAGCAGGTAGGCCGGATTCTCGAGAACGTCGCCGGTCAGGCAGCGCGCGCGCATCGCGGCCGCGCCGGCGAGTAGCTGGTGGATGTCGACCCCGGCGAGCGCGGCGGGGATCATGCCGACGGCGCTGAGCACCGTCTGGCGACCGTCGACGCCCGGCGGCACCGGGAAGGTCCGATACCCCTCCTGATCGGCGAGCTGGCGCAGCAGGCCGCTTTCCGGATCGGTGGTGGCGACGATCTGCTTGCTGGCCTGCTGCTCACCCACGGCGTCGATCAGCGCCTGGCGCACGACGAGGAAGTTCGCCATCGTCTCGGCGGTCTGGCCGGACTTGGTGACGACATTGACGAGCGTGCGCTCGAGGTTGACGAGCTCGAGGGTCGCCGCGATCTTCTCCGGGTCCGGGTTGTCGAGAAAGAAGATGCGGGGACCGCCGCGCTGTTCCTTCGGGAGGAGGTTGCGGTGCGGGTTGGCGACGGCCTGGATCGTCGCGATCGCGCCGAGCGATGAGCCGCCGATACCGATCAGCAGGAAATCGTCGTACTGGTCGCGGATCTCGTCGGCGAACGCGACGATCTCGTCGGCGAGGGCGGTGTCGTCGGGAAGATCCATCCAGCGCTGCTCGCCGGCGTCGTGTTCGGCGGTGATGCGGTCGTGCTGCTGCTGGACCGTCGCGGCGATGCCTTGCAGCTCGTCGTGGCTGACGCCGTGCTCGCCGACGACGGTGTCGGTGGCGTTGCGATAGTCGATCACCAGGCGGGATGCCTGGGCGGTGGGTGCCATGATGTCTCGCTCCTCCGGCTGAAATGAGCCGGGTTGCCGGGCGATTCCGGCCGATTGATTGTCCTACGGCTGATAGTAGCATCGCCCGTGCCGCCGACGGTCGCCTCGCGCAGGAGAAGGCCGAAACGCCCCGCTTCGCTGGTATACTCGGCCCAAAGCCCACCAGCCTGCTCACTGCATGGTGTTGCGGGCTGAGGTGTATCCAGGTTCCAGGAGGATAGTTCGCATGAGCATCAAGACCGACGAACGAGTCGCCACGCAGTCGCCGGAGGCGATCGAGCACGACGCGCTCGAACACGTGTGGATTCACTCCAAGCCGTGGGCCGATGTTGCCGCCGACCAGGGCCTGAAGGTCTTCAATCGCGGCAAGGATTCGACCATCTGGGACGTGCACGGCAAGGAGTACCTTGACGGAATTTCCGGCCTGTGGGTGGTCAATGCCGGACACGGCCGCGAGGAAATCGGCCGCGCGATGGGCGAGCAGGCCGGCAAGCTGGCGTACGCATCGTCCGAGGCATTCACGACCGAGCCGGCGGTGGCCCTGGCCGACAAGCTGGCCGAGATCACGCCGGGCGACCTCTCGCGCGTGTACTTCAGCTCGGGCGGCTCCGAGGCGGTCGAGACCGCGATCAAGATCGCGAAGCAGGTGCAGGCGATGCGCGGCTTCCCGCGGCGCTACAAGATTATCGCCCGCCGCGGCTCCTACCACGGCATGACCCACGGCGCGATGAGCCTGACGGCGATGCGCGAGGAGAAGTACTTCGGCCCGTTCATGTACGGCGTCTACCACGTGCCGCACCCGAACCGCTACAAGAACGACTTCGGTCTCGAGGGCGAGGCCGGCGACATCATGGCGGCGAAGTACGTCGAGCAGGAGATCATCAACCAGGGACCGGAGACGGTCGCGGCCGTGATCGGCGAGCCGATCTCGTCGGCCGCCGGTGTGCATGTGCCGTCGAAGAAGTACTGGCAGATGCTCCGCGAGATCTGTGACCGCCACGGCGTGCTGCTGATCGCCGACGAAGTGATCAATGGCTTCGGTCGCACCGGCACGATGTTCGCCACCGAGCAATTCGACTTCGTGCCCGACATCATGACGATGGCCAAGGGCATCACCTCGGGCTACGCGCCGATGGCGGCGACCGTCGTGCGTCCGCAGGTGTTCGAGGCGTTCAAGGATCACCCCGACGTGCCGATGGGCCACCTGCTGACCTTCGGCGGGCATCCGGTCTGCGCGGTCGCGGCGCTGACCAACATCCAGATCTTCGAGGACGAGGACCTGGTGGCACGCGGCGCCAAGATGGGCGAGTACCTGAAGGCCCGCGTCGAGGAGCTGCGAGCGCACCCCACGGTCGGCGATGCGCGCGGCGTCGGTCTGCTG
>JAEVYR010000240.1 GCA_023392645.1 Chloroflexota bacterium
GGGGCGGGCCCACCGGATTTTGCGGACAGCAGCTGTTTGTGCGCCCACTATGCGCGGGCCGCCAGCACGCGGAACTGCCGGGTCGCGGCCAGGACCTCGACCTCGTCGAAATGCTCGCGCATGACCCTGTCGTAGGGCAGGAAGGCGTTGGCGACCAGCACCAGCCGCCCGCCGGGCGTCAGGTGCGCGCTCGCCTCGGCGATCAGGCGATGCGGCATGTCGTAGTCGACCACATTGCCCTGGTGAAAGGGCGGGTTGCTGACGATCAGGTCGAACCGCCGCGCGCCGACCCCGCCGTAGACATCCCCGGCGATCACCTCGACCGTCGTGCCCGCCAGCTCCGCGTTTTGCCACGCCGCTTCGACCGCCAGCAGGTTGACGTCGGTCATCGCCACCGACCCGGCCCCGCGCCGTCCCGCCACGACGCCGATCACGCCGGCGCCACAGCCGACATCGAGCACCGACGCGCCGGACGGCACGTCGAGGCGATCCAGCAGCAGCCGCGTCCCGTCGTCCAGCCGGTCGGCCGAGAACACGCCCGGCAGCGTCTCGAAGACGATATCGACACCGCCCTCGTGGACGGCGAACCGCGCCCACGAACCCGGCGCGATGCCCGGCTCCGACAGCCACGCCGGCGGCGGTGGCGGCACGGGAGGAACCGCGATGTGCGCCACCCGGTTGCGGCGGCGGTAGTCCTCGACGACCGCCAGCCCGATCGCGTCGCGAGCGTCGCCGATGGCGCTCTTGATGCCGGCGTCGTTCGCCCCGGCGACAAGCACGACGCCGTTCGCCCGGGCCACCTGTCGCGCGAGCGCCAGCCAGCGGCGGGTGAGGTCGCGGTCGCCGGTCGCCTCGATCGCGACGAGGTCGATCGACCGCTCGACCAGCTCCGGCTCGGAGATGTCGTCGTGCGCGACGATGCCCTCCGGGCCGGGTAGCTCGCGGGCGTCCAGCGGCAGCCAGTTCAGCGTCGCGCCGGGGTGCAGCATCGCCAGTTCCTCGACGAACGCCGCCGACCCGCCGGGCACGAGGATCGCGGCGACATCGTCGAGATCGGCGGCGAGATCGAGCAGCAAATCCTGGGCGGGGGTCAGCTCGGTGGGCATCGGCGCCTCCGGGAGGTCGAATCGTCATTCCTGGCGGCAATGGTAGCCGACCGGCGGATGCGCGGTTCGACGATGTCTCCGTGCTACGGTGAACCGAATCGTTCCCGACCGGAACAGGTGAAGTGATGATGACCGAGCGCGCGCCGCACCATCCGACGCCGGAGGCGGTCGATACCGACCCGCCAGTTGACGACGCGGCCCTGCTTGCCGGGGTTGCGAATGGCGACACGCGCGCGCTGCGGCATCTCTACGAGGCGCATGCCGGCTGGGTCGCCGGCCGCCTGCGGCGCAGGCTGCCGCCCGAGGCCGTCGAGGACGTGCTGCAGGAGATCTTCCTCGCCGTCTGGCGCGGGGCCGGCAACTATCGCGGCTCGGGCGACGTCGGTGGCTGGATCTGGGGCATCGCCCGGTTCCGGATGGCCCGCTGGTACCGCGATCGCGGTCAGGCGCCGGGGCCGATGGTCGAGGAGTGGGTGCCAGACACCGCCGACCTCGCCAGCGAGGCCACCGACCGGGTCGATCTCGACCGTGCCTTCGCGACGCTGGGCGAGTCCGACCACGAGGATCGCCGTCTCGCGGAGGCGTACTACCGCGAGGACCGGCCGGTGAAGGAGGTTGCCGAACGCTTCGGCATCCCCGCCGGCACCGTGAAGAGTCGCCTGTTTCGTATACGCCGCCGCCTCGCCGCGGCGCTGGAAAGGGAGCCGGGTTCATGACGCAACGCATTCCCGCCCCGCCCGATGTCGATCTCGACGCCGTCTGGAACCGGGTCACCGGCGACATCTGGGCGACCGAGCCTGGGTGGCTGGAGCGCACCGCCGCGCGGCTGCTCAAATCGCCGGCGCTGGCCCGGGCGCTGGTGACGACGCCGTCGCTGGTGCTGGCGTGGCTGCTGGCCAGTGCGCTCGTGCTCGCGCTCGGCGTGCTCGTCACCAATGCCACCGAGCAGCCGTGGGTGCCGTTCCTGGCGCCGGTCGTCGCGATCGTCGGCGTGTCCTTCGTCTACGGCGCCGGGGCCGACCCGGCGTGGGAGATCGTCCAGACCATGGCGCTGCCGCGCCGGATGGTGCTGCTGGTGCGGGTGGTCGCCGTGTTCGCGACGAACATGGCGATCGCGCTGCTGGCGTCGCTCTTCACGCCGATGGCCGGGTCGGTCGTCGTGCTCTGGCTGCTGCCGATGGTCGGTCTCTCCATGATCGCGCTCGCGTTCGCGACGTGGACGCAGTCGCCCGCCTTCGGCGCCGCGAGCGGGCTGGCGGTGTGGCTGGCGGTGTCGCTGCAGAGCCTGAGCCGCACCAGCGAGGTGACGGCGTTCGTCCACGAGGACGTGATCGCCGGGATGGCGCCACTCTACGCGCTGGCGACGCTGGTCGCCCTGGTCGTGGTGCTGGTGGGGTCGGGCGGGTTGCCCGGCCGGGATCGATGGGAGCCGATGCGATGGCGATGACGGAGAAGCGCGACGCGCGGCAGCGCATGATCGAGGTCGGCGTCGACCTCGAGGGCATCACGCACAGCTTCGGGCGGCACAGGGCGCTCGACGACGTCACCCTCCACGCCGGCAACGGCGTCTTCGGGCTGCTCGGGCCGAACGGGGCGGGCAAGAGCACGCTGCTGCGGATCATGGCGACGGTGCTGAAGCCGAAGCGGGGTGATGTCCGCCTGTTGGGCCTCGACCCGCAGGACGGACACGACCTCCGCTCGATCCGGCGCGAGCTTGGCTACCTGCCGCAGCAGTTCGGCTACTACCCCAACTTCACGGTGTTCGAGTTCATCGAGTATTTCGCGCTGCTGAAGGAGATGCCGCCGCGACAGGTGCGAGGGGCGGTCGCGCGCGCGATCGAGCGTGCCGGGCTGGAGGATCGGGCGAGGGCGAAGATGAAATCGCTTTCCGGCGGCATGCTGCGGCGGGTCGGCATCGCCCAGGCGATCGTCAACGACCCGGCGCTGCTGCTGCTCGACGAGCCGACCGTCGGGCTGGACCCGGAGCAGCGGGTGCTGTTCCGGCGGCTGCTGCGGGAGATCGGCGAGCGCTCGGCGGTGTTCGTCAGCACGCACCTCGTCGAGGATGTCGCCGCGGCCTGCTCGGACG
>JAEVYR010000392.1 GCA_023392645.1 Chloroflexota bacterium
ATCGACGTGCTGCGGCACATCTTCGATGCCGAGGTGACAGAAGTCTACGCCGAGATTGACACGCGAATTTACGATATTCCCGTAGATGACACCGGCCTGGTGATGTTTCGGATGAGTAATGGCCTGCGGGGATCGCTCGACACCAGCTGGTCGCGGCCGGAAAACTGGCCGATCTGGGGCGGGGTCGAGATCGAGGTGGTCGGGGAGAAGGGCGCGTTGCGGCTGGACGCCTTCAACGACACCCTGGAGATCGCCGAGATCGAGGGGCCGTCGTACTCGTGGCAATCGGTCGATCCCAGCGGCGATCCGGAGATGGTGGCGGCGTTCATCGATGCGGTGAAGCGCGACGAGCCGGTCAAGGTGACGGGCGAGGACGGGCTTCGGGCGCTGCAGGTCGCGCTGGCGGCGTACGAATCGGCCCGCATCCATGAGCCCGTCGCCGTGGTGACGGGGTAGCGACCGGGACGCAGGACGGACCTGCATTGCCACCACGCTTCGCGGAAGGAGAACGCTCCGCTACCGCGAAATCCGGGGGGCCAGTGCGGTCGATCCCGCGTCCGCGGATGCACGCGCGATGCCCCCGCGATATCGAGCGTGCGCCGGGGCCGGGCAGAGGGTGTCGATGGCCAGCTTGTGTCGGTTCACGTTGTCTCGCACGCGGACGGGCATTATGCTGTCCTCATCATCGTGAAGCTGCGCACCTGACGAGCCGCCGGGATTCCCGGCCTGTGCTCGCCGCGCCAGACCGCCCTCGGAGCAGTTCCGGCGACGGTGACATCAGCAGTTACGCCACGTGACACTGACATGCATGTGAGCGCGCGCGTCGGCGCACGAGGCACGCACCAAAAGGCAAGGCGTCATGGCGGTAATCACCAGCGAAGCGACAACCGCAACGACTCGCCAACCCGGCGCTCTGACCCTCATGGGGCGGGTACGGGCGTCGATGTCGGGGTACCTGGCGCGCCGGTTGCTGCGCGCGATTCTGACCGTCTTCTTCGTCACCACCTTCATCTTCTTCCTCGTGCGGCTGCTCCCGGGCAACCCGGTCGAGGTGTATATCAACCAGCAAATCTCGCTGTACGGCTATTCCTACGAGGATGCCAAAAACCAGGCGAGATCCCTCTTCGCGATCGACGTCGACAAGCCGATGGTATTGCAGTACGTAGACTACCTCGGCAACCTCGCCCGGGGAGACCTCGGCATGTCGGTCTCCTCGCCCGGCACGACCGTGTGGGAGGTCATCCGCGACCGCATGCCCTGGACGATCTTCAGCGTCGGTATCTCCCTGATCATCTCGTTCGTGCTCGGGTCGCTGCTGGGCATGGTGATGGCTTACCGGCGGGGGACCGCCACCGACAGCATCCTCTCGTCATTCGCCTCGCTCTCCGGCTCGATCCCGAACTTCCTCGGGGCCTTGCTGTTGCTCATCTTCTTCGGCGTGCGACTCGAGTGGATCCCCTTTGTCGACATGCGCGGCTCGCTCTCCCCGGGACAGGAGATCGAGTTCAGCTTCGCCTTCATCAGGAACGCGTTCTATCACGCCGCGCTGCCGATCCTGGTCTACGTGGTGTTCTCCATCGGCGGCTGGATGCTGCTGATGAAGAGCAGCACGATCTCCGTGCTGGAGGAGGATTTCGTGTCCGCCGCCCGTGCCCGTGGTGTGCCGGAGTGGCGCATTGCCTTCTTCTATGTCGGGCGCAATGCGATCCTGCCGCTCTTCACCCAACTGACGATCGCCATCGGCTTCGTGGTCGGCGGCTCGCTGTTGATCGAGCCGATCTTCGCCTACGAAGGCATCGGCAGCGAGCTGTGGCGCGCGATCCAGCAGCGAGACTACCCGATGTTGCAGGGCATTTTCCTGATTGTGACGATCTCGGTCGTTGTCGCCAATCTCGCGGCCGACCTCCTCTACAGCCGGCTCGATCCGCGCATTCGCTCCGGAGGAGGTGAGTAGCCATGGCCGACGCAGTCATCGACGCCGGTGCCCCGTCGCCGGACGCCGGGTCGCAACTCGACACCCGCAAGAAGAAGGGCTTCCTGCGGGTCTTTATCGAGCGCAACAAGGTCGGCATGATCGGCTACGTCGTCTTCACGGCGATCCTGCTGATGTCCTTCGTCGGCCCGCTGCTCCTGCCCGACAAGAATCCGACCGATGTCGGCCTGATCTATGCGGCGCCATCGTGGGACCATCCGCTCGGCACCGACTGGCGCGGACAGGATGTCTTCTACCAGATCGTCAACGGCGGAGCGAGCCTGCTGATCGTCAGCTTCATCGCGGCATTTGTCTCGACCGCGATCGCCGTCGTGTTCGGCGCGCTGAGCGGGCTGATTGGCGGCCGCTTCGACGCGGTCACGCTGATGGTGGCGGATGTCGTGCTGACCGTGCCGTTCATCATCCTGCTCGGCGTGCTGGCCGTGTTCGTGCGGCTGGACAACATCTTCCTGCTCGCGCTGGTGCTCGCCGCGTTCGGCTGGCCAACCCTGCTGCGGGCAGTGCGCGCGCAGGTGCTCTCGTTGAAGGAACGCGAATACGTCGAGGCGGCCCAGATGCTGGACCTGCCGATGCGCCACGTGTTGCTTCGTGAAGTGCTGCCGAACATGATGCCGTACATTGTCATCAACTTCGTGCTGGCGATGACGAACGCCGTCTATGGGCAGATCATTCTCTACTACCTCGGGCTCGTGCCGCTGCAGGGCGACAACTGGGGCCTGATGATCCAGCAAATCCAGTCGAAGCAGGCCTATGCGCTCAACGATGCCCTGGTCTACGTGCTGGCGCCGATCGTGATGATCTCGCTGCTCCAGCTCTCGCTGGTCCTGATCTCCCGCACGCTCGAGGATGTCTTCAACCCACGATTGCGGGAGGTGTAGCATGGCGAGCGGCCTTCATCAGCTCGATACGATCCGAGGCACGGCAGCATCGACCGCCCCGACGATCCTGGAGATCGAGGATCTCTGGGTCGAGTACAAGACGCCCGTCGGCTGGATGCAGGCCGTGCGCGGCGCGAACCTGAGCATTCGCAAGGGGGAGGCGGTCGCGCTGATCGGCGAGAGCGGCTCGGGCAAGTCAACCCTCGGTTTTGCCCTGCTGCGGATGCTGGTGCGCTCGGCCCGCGTCACGCGCGGCAAGGTGCGGTTCACCCCTGGCGACGGTCGCGAGCTCGACCTGCTGGCGCTGTCGGACAAGGAGTTTCGCCGCATCCGCTGGCGCGAGATCGCGATGACGTTCCAGGCGGCGCAGAACTCGCTCAACCCGGTGATGCGCGTCAAGGACACCTTCTGGGAAACCACGAAGACGCACGGCATGCGCAACAAGGGCGAGGTGCGCGATCGCACGCTCGATCTCTTCCAGAAGGTGCAGCTCGATCCGGACCGCGTCTACAACGCCTATCCCCATGAGCTCTCCGGCGGCATGCGCCAGCGCGTCTCGATCGCGCTGAGCCTGCTGCTGCAGCCGGAATTGATCATCCTCGACGAGCCGACCACGGCGCTCGACATCATCACGCAACGCGCGATCATCGACGTCATCCGCAACCTTCGCGAAGAGCTCGACTTCACGATGATCTTCATCTCGCACGATCTCTCGCTGGCGGCCGAGCTGGCCGACCGGGTGGCGACGATGTACGCGGGCGAGGTGGTGGAATACGCGCCGGTGCGCGATGTCTTTTACCAGCCGAAGCACCCGTACTCGGTGGGCCTGATGAACGCGGTGCCGCCGATCGCCGGCGAGGAGTTCACGCCGCTGGTGTCTATCCCGGGGTCGACGCCGAACCTGCTGGATCTGCCGAGCGGCTGTCCGTTCCACCCGCGCTGCCCGTGGGCGACGGAGATCTGCGTGACCGACCACCCGCCGCTGGAGGAGATCGGCCCGGTGCACTGGGCCGCCTGCCACCATCACGACCAGGTCGACAAGGATCCCGACCGCTGGAAAGGCATGGGCGACGTCGAGGAAGCTGTGGGGTAGGGGACATTGACTGAAAAGTCCGAATCAGCCCCTGCGCGAGATTCGGCGCTCTCACCGTGCTAAGTGGGGAATACACCGACATGGCCGAACCGATCATGCATCTCGAGCACCTGACCCGGCGGTTCAAGACCCGCAAGGGCATCATCAAGGCCGCCGACGATGTCTCGCTCACGCTCAACAAGGGCGACATCCTCTGCCTCGTCGGCGAGAGTGGCTCCGGCAAGACCACGGTCGCCCGCATGGCCGGCGGGCTGCTGAAGCCGAGCGAAGGGCGCGTGATCTTCGAGGGCAGCGACATCGCGAAGATGTCCGACGACGAGTTCAAGGAATATCGCAAGGCGGTCCAGATCATCCATCAGGACCCGTACGCATCCCTGAACCCCGTCCACACCATCGGCGACATGCTGCGCGCACCGCTGATGCACCACAAGATCGTGAACAACCGCCGCGAGGCGACCGCCAGGGTGGGCGAGCTGCTCGACCTGGTCGACCTGCGGCCGGTCG
>JAEVYR010000394.1 GCA_023392645.1 Chloroflexota bacterium
GATCGGAGCCGCCCGCGTTGCGTGGTGCCGACTGCCTTTCACGGCGATCGCAGGATGCATCGTGAATGCCGCCGTAACGCCGCGCCGTGACATACGGTCGCCACGGGGGCGGCGCTACGAGCCTGTCGATCGCCGTGGCGATCTACACCATCATGTTGTCGATGTAGCACCACCGCCAGTCGTCATCGGTCTGGTACGCCTGGACGATCGGGTGCCCGGTGGCGTGGAAGTGCTTCGTGGCGTGCCTGTTTTTCGAGGAATCGCAGCATCCGACATGCCCACACTCCAGGCACAAGCGCAGGTGGACCCACTCGTCCCCCATCGCGAGGCACTCCTCGCACCCCTCAGGCGTGTTCGGGGTAACGTCGTGGATATGGTCCAGATGCGTGCAGGTGCTGCTCATCTCGCGACTCCTCGCGGTGATTCGGACAGTGGCTGGAGACCCACTCCGATGGTATCACCGCCCGCCCGGGTCACCATGCTCGTGATGTACGGTTTCCTCGTGGTCCACCTCGGTCAGCGCGGTCCGATTGATCGAGAGCTGGACCCGGCCGGCGGCGTAGTCCTGCACCGCGTGGGCGGGAATATCGAGGTCGCTGTGTGCGTCCGGCTGGTCGACCAGCACGTAATGGGGGTGCACCTCCCGCACGGTGCCGAGATGCTCGCCGTTGAGCGCCACCACCGGCGTCCCGACCGGGATCCGGCGCATGTTGTGAGGATCGTCCGTCATCGCGTGCTCCTGTCCATCAGTGGCCGGCTTGACGATATCCCTACGGTAGCACGCCGGGCTCGCGTTCGCGCTCCTCGCGAATCCGGGTCAGCTCGGCGTCCGGGTCTTCCTCGCCGAGGCTCGCCATCGCGCCGCGCCGGCTCTGGACGCCGCTGCCGACCAGCGACACTGCGTTCCGCACCGCGCTGTCGCGGTCGCTCGGCAACACCGGCGGCCAGATCGCCGTCGTCTGGCGCAACCCGCCGGCCGCGATGCCGCCGAAGGTCTCCATCAGGTCGAGCAGCATGGCGTTGCGGCGGGCGAAGACGCCATCCCACATGCGCCGCTTGCGATTCACCTTCTGCACCAGCGGCTGGATCTCCACTTCCAACGCCGCGCCGGACAGATCGCGGCCGGAGTCGCCGAAGGCGGTCCGCGGCGTCTCGCTCAGATCGTGCAGCGTGCGGTACAGCAGATCGATGTAGGCGATGTGCGTCTCCGCGCCACCGCCCTGAAGGAGATCGAGCAGGTACGCCTTCGCGCCCTCGGGCAGCTCCCACTTCGCGCCCGGCCCGACCGTGATGCCCTCCGAGCCGTCGACGTTCTCCAGCACCGCGATCGGCGCGCCCGACAGCTCCAGCACCCGCGACAGCACCGTCATCCGGCGGTTGAGCTCCCGGCAGACATCGAGCAGGTCGACCAGATCCGAATAGCCCCATGGCGATCCGGGCACCGGGTCGTTGGCCGCCAGCACATAGGGGATCCATCCGTACGGGTTGGGCGCGTCGATCACCTCCTGCCCGGCCACGGCCATTCGCCAGCGCCGGGCGGTCCACGTCTCCACCACCGGGTACGTTCGCGCCGGATCGAGCGCGAGACGCCCCGCGCCCTCTCGTCCCAGCAAGCGCTCGGCCACCTGACCGGTCTCCGCGTAGGCGTGATGGAGCGTCGCGACCGTCCACGGGTCGCCCGGCTCCGTCCGGACCACCAATCCCGCCTGGTCCACCGCGACGACGCGCGGGTGGCTCCGCGCGTCGTCCCACGTCACCTTCATCGCGGCATCGCCGGTAACCGCGACGTCGGTCGCAAGCGCCAGGTCAAGCCGGTCGAGCTGAAGCGCGGCGATCGTCGTCGCCAGCGTCCGCTCGACCCGGTTGGCGAGCTCCCGGGCGGCCGGATCGTCGCCATCAGGCCCTACCGAGAAGCGGACTGGCGCCGGGAAGACGTAGCTGCTGGTCTTGCGGACGAGCGACCGGGCGTAATTGAACACGTGACGGGTCTCGTGCCGGCCGGCGCGGCCGAGCCACTGGTCGCCGTCGAAGAAGGCGCGCAGCGCGGCGTAGCGGGCGAGGCGGTCGGCATCGTCGACGGTCAGCACGCCGTCGGGCCAGGCGTCGAGATCGGGAGCGGCATCGTCGCCGTAGCGACGCGCCGGCCATGGACCGGGCAGCAACATGGGTAATTCCTTTCGATTGGGGAAGCGCAAACGGCCCGACGCGCAGGGTCGAGCCACAAGGTGATGACGCAGCGGCGCCGGTGGAACCGCTGGCGACAGTGACCGCTGCGAATCGTGCCGTGATCGAACGGTGGCTGTGCGGTCAAGTCGCCGCTACGGGGTGGACTCGTCCATCTGCTTCACCAGCCGCTTCGGGGCGACCAGCCGGTAGCTCTCCACGATCAGGTCCGCGATCTCGTCCCAGTCCCGCAGCCCCGCGTCATCCAGCCAGCAACCGATCCAGCCTTTTCCGCCGGGATACGGCGGCCGGTAGTAGCGATCCGGAAACGCGCCAACCAGCGCCTCCTGGTGTCCCGGCGCGCCCTTCACCCAC
>JAEVYR010000003.1 GCA_023392645.1 Chloroflexota bacterium
CCGTTAGGGCTTGGACGGCGCCAGCAGTCCGTTGGCGCCGTCGCGGCGCTTGTAGACCACGTTCATCATGTCCTCGTCCGCGCTGTGGAAGAGGAAGAAGTCGTGCCCCAGCAGCTCCATCTGGTCGACGGCCTCCTCGACGGTCATGGGCTTGATCGAGAAGCGCTTGACGCGAATCGGAAGCTCCTCCTCTTCGTCCTCGTCGAGGTCGGGTTCGGCGACGGCGGTCGTGACCTGCCCGTCGAGCGCGGACACGGCCTCGGGCGTCGCCATCTCGACCATCGGGTGCTCGCCCGCGCGGCGCCCGCGATCCCGCCGCTTCTCATTGAACTTGCGGACCTGCGCGATGAGCTTGTCGATTGCGGCGTCGACCGCCTTGGCGGGGTCGTCGGATCGTTCCTCGGCGCGAAGGATGTGCTTGCCGGTCTTGAGGGTGAGCTGGGCGGTGCAGATCGGAGGACCGGAACGCGGCGTCTCAGTCCGGAGCTCGAGCTGGGCGTCGACCACCTTGTCGGCGATCTTGTCGAGCTTGGCCATGCGGCGGTCGATGAACTCCCGCATGCCCTCGGTCACCTTGGTGTCCGTCGCGCGAATCTGAAGTTCCACGTCATACCCCCGATCTTTGTCGGTCGGGGACGTCGCGGCCCCCTCGCGACTCGTGAAGGGCCGGGCCTTTGCCCGCTCCTGACCGCGTCCGCTACGCGGCCTCTGGGGCTATTCTACCGGTTTTCAGAATACGAGGGTGTGTGGATCAAGAGAGGTGAGGGGAGCGTGGTGCCCGCGGAGGGACTCGAACCCCCGACGCCGACCTTAGGAGAGTCGCGCTCTATCCTCTGAGCTACGCGGGCAGGCACCGGGATGATCCTACCATAACCCAAGATTCGCGTCGGTCTTGACGGCTCTCGTGACGTACGTTCACAGAGGCGATGCGTGTAGTTGCGCGCAACGCTGTGGTTATACGCGCGCCGCAAACACGACAGGGTACTGTCGAAATGGTGGAGAGACCGGTTAGCGCTCCACCGGCGTTCGCTGGCAGCGTACGTGAGGCGGTACAATGTGCCTTCCGGGCACGGCCAGCGCTGCGCTCCGATTGCCCCACAGCTACGGCGCGAGCGGTGACATCATGGCTTGTTGAGATGGCTCGTTCATAGTATTCTTCCCTGCGGTACGGGGAGTGGCGCAGCCCGGTTAGCGCGCAGCGTTCGGGACGCTGAGGTCGGAGGTTCGAATCCTCTCTCCCCGACAGCCAGGGAGCGATGCAATGCAGCGCTCCCTTTTCGTTGCCCCGGGCAAGATTTCGCGGTACATCTGGGTTCGAGAAGCGCCGTCCGCACCATCCAGGAGCGCGTCACGGATGACCAGAACCGATCTGCACAACCTGCCCTCCGTCCCCGTCATCGCCCAGCTTCTGCTGGCACGCGGCATCGTGGCGTCTCAGGAGCAGGGCACAGCCATCGCTCGAACCGTTCAGGACGAGACCCGCTTCGCTCTGTTGGCGGATGCTTCGCTCGACCTCGACGAGGAGCTGGAGTGCCAAATTGCCCTGGTCGAGCGTCAGACGACACTGTCGCGCTTCCGGCGGGTGCTCAACGGCACCGGCGTCATCGTCCACACCAACCTCGGCCGAGCTCCCGTCAGCGAGATGGCCGCGCGGGCGATGGCGGAGGCGGCGAGCGGCGCGGTCGCGCTGGAAATCGAGCCGGAAAGCGGCCGTCGCGGTGGCCGGATGGCCGAGATCTCGAACCTGCTGCGTCGACTCGCCGGCGCGCAATCGACGCTCGTCGTCAACAACAACGCCGCGGCAATCCTGCTGACGCTTTCCGCGCTCGTCGCCGGTCGAAAGGTGGCCGTCTCTCGTGCCGAGGCGGTCGAGATCGGGGGCGGATTTCGAATCCCCGATGTGCTGCGGCAGTCGGGTGCCGCGCTTGTCGAGGTCGGCACGACAAACCGCACCTACGCCGCTGACTTCCTCGATGCCCGCCTGGAACCGGGCGACGCCATGCTGAAGGTTCACTCCAGCAACTTTGCGATCAGCGGATTCGTCGCGCAGCCCTCGCTGGCGGAGTTGCGGTCGGTCGCCGACGAAACGGGCACACTGCTGATCGAAGACCTCGGCAGCGGCACGCTGGTCGACACCGCCCGGTTCGGCATCGATCACGAGCCGACGATCGGGGAATCGCTCGCCGCAGGCGTCGACATCGTCACCTTCAGTGGCGACAAGCTGCTGGGTGGCCCGCAGGCGGGATTCATCGCGGGAAAGCACGAGCTGGTCGAGCGAATCGGACGACATCCACTCGCGCGGGCGGTGCGGGCCGATAAGACAGCGCTCGCCGGCATTTCGGCGACGCTCCGGCTTTACCTGAGGGGCGACGAGGTAGAGGCGATACCGGTGCTGCGGATGATGGCCGCCGGGATCGACACGTTGAAAGGGCGGGCCAGCGCGATTGCGGCGCGACTCGGAATGGCCGGGATCGAGGTGGACGTCCTCGAGACGAGGAACTACGT
>JAEVYR010000403.1 GCA_023392645.1 Chloroflexota bacterium
GAGCAAGCGCCCCCACCGGCCCCGGTCGATTCCGAGCGCCGCTTCCTCTGGCTGCTGATCGCGCTCGCCACCTCCATCGTGCTTTTCCTCATCGCGCTGGCCGCCGGCATCGACCACGGCCTCGCGATCAGCGTGGCGGTTGCCGCGCTCGCGTTCTGGGGAACCGCGCTGCTGTGGAAGGTGCCGCGCTGGCAGGCCGAGGGCCGGACCGGCCTCAGCGAAAAGGAAAAATTCGATGTCGAAAACAGCGCGCGGGGCACGCTGGGCTCGCTGCTGGGCACCGTGACGTTGCTGGCCGGCATTTTCTTCGCCTGGCAGCAGTTCGACAACACCAATCAAACGCTGCATCTCAGCGAGCAGGGACAAATCACGGAGCGCTTCACTCGCGCCGTCGACCAACTCGGCAGCAACGACCTCGTCACCCGCCTTGGCGGCATCTACGGACTCGAGCGGATATCGCGCGACTCGGACCGAGACGCCGGGCCGGTCATGGATGTCCTTGCCGCCTACGTCCGCCAGTGGGCACCACGTCAGCCGACCGGGCACAGCACCCCGGCGGCGGACCCTCAGGTCACGATCCCCGTCGATGTCCAGGCCGTGCTCGAGGTGATCGGCCGCCGCCCGCGCGATCTCGTCCTGACGCGCTGCATCGACCTCTCGGACACGAGCCTGCCGGGCGCCCAGCTCCCGGGGGCGAACCTGACGAACCTCTGTCTCGACCGGGCCGACCTCTCGGGCGCCTCGCTCGCCGAAGCGGATTTCTCCGGATCCGACCTGAGATCGGCCAACCTGACCTCAGCCGACCTGGGTCGCGCCAGGTTGCTCAAGACCACGTTATCCTCGGCCGATCTTTCCGGCGCGAACCTCAGCGGAGCCAACCTCACCGGCGCGCGACTCGATAACGCCGCGCTGCGGAACACCATTTTGCAGAACGCGACCTTGCGCGATGTGTTCCTGAACGGAGCCAGCCTGGAAGGTGCGCTCCTCTTCGGCGCCGACCTCTCCAACGCCGAGCTCGTCGATGCCGATCTCACCGGCGCGGTGCTTGCTGATGCCGATCTCTCCGCCGCGAAATCGCTCACGCAGGCACAGGTCGACCGCGCAGCGGTTGTCGACGATGACACCGCCCTGCCGCCGGGCATCGAGATTCCGGGCGCTCTATCGGCCACCCCGGGAGGCTAGTGTGTCGCGATCGGCGCGACGGCATTGAGCAGTTGAAAGTCGCCACCGACCAATCGCCCCTGCACCTGATAGCCGAGCGCCTGGCCCCGTGCGAAGCCCGAAGCCAGGTTGGCCACGGCCAGCGACGCGGTGTCCTCGCTTTCGCGCCCGGGACCGAAGTCGACCAGGCGCAGCTGGAACGCGAACTCGCCCTCGCCGTTGGCTCGCATGACGCCACGGATGTCGCGCGCCTGCTCCTCGCCCTCCACGGGCTTGTAGCTGATCGGGCCGACGCTCTCCAGCACCAGCTCGGTCTCCTGCCAGCGCTCGTCGATCCAGCGCACGAAGCCGGCTCCCTCCTGGACGGGGTTGCCATCGAGTCGCATCGCGAAGACGACAATCTGCGCCTGCCGCGCATCGAGCTGCACCACCCCGCCGCCGGTAAGCCCCGGCAGGCAGCAGGCGTCGGCATTATCGGCACCGGCGCATGGCTCGCACGGCAATGAGAGACTGGTCTCGTCGCCGACCGGGTTCGATTGCGCGCCGACGGCACCATGCAGGCCGATCGCGGCAAGCCCGCTCAGGCCGGCCAGCGCGTTTCGGCGCGACAGACGAACGCCGCGCACGCGGAATCGTCGATCAGGGGACCGATCCTCCATGTCGCTCTCCTCTCATGGATGACCTCGATTGGCGACATCACTCGCCAGGTGCTCAAGGGCGATTATACCGGCCGGATTTCTTACGTCAATATCAACGCCCAATCAGTTGACATTGCCGCCACCCGCCACTACGATGCGTTCGAGACACGAATCACCTGTCGGTTCGCGCAGGATTTCTCCCTTGGGCGGCATGATCTTCCAAAAAGCCATCATCGCCATTTCGCCGACCCCGGCCCCGTCATGGGAGGAGTGTGCCCCGCGCATGACGGAGATGTCTGACTGATCCCGTCGCAAACGCGCGCCTCATGCCTCCCTTCAGCACTCGCTGGAGGGATTTTTCTTTGCCCGAACGGAGCGACATCGTGACCATCCTCATCCAGGCCGCCGGCATCGACTACGCCCACGGCGGCAACCAGATCTTCGAGAACACCTCGTTCGTCCTCAAGGAGGGCGAGCGCGCCGCGCTGATCGGAGAGAACGGCAGCGGCAAGAGCACGCTCTTCCGCCTGATGGCGCGTGAGGTCGAGCCCGACGCCGGCGCCGTCACCCACCGGCGCGGGCTCCGCATCGGCTACCTGCGTCAGGACTCCGGTCTCGATCCGGACCTGACCGTGCGGGAGACGCTCGCGGGTGCGGCGTGCGACGCCAGCGCGCTCGAAGCCGAGTTGCACGAGATGGAAGCGAAACTCGCCGAACCACTCGACGACGACGAGATGGCTGATGTCATCGAGCGCTACACCGTCGTACTGGAGCGCCTCGACGCCGGGCAAGATACCGACATGGAAACCCGCCTCGCCGAGGTGCTGGGCGGGCTGCGCTTCCCGCCGCACCGCTGGGACCAGTGCGTCGGCGAGCTTTCCGGCGGCGAGCGCAAGCTGGTCGATGTCGCCCGGTACCTGCTCGACCGACCCGACGTGCTGCTGCTGGACGAACCGGACAACCACTTCGACATCGAGACGCGCGCCTGGCTCGAACGCTGGCTCACCAACGAGTTCGGCGGCGCCGTCTGCCTGATCTCCCACGATCGCTACATGATCGACCGCGTCGCGACGACGATTTTCGAGCTCGAGGACGGCGTCATCCGCCAGTACCCCGGCAACTACAGCGCCTACCGGGAGCTGAAGCGGGCCCGGCTGGAACGGGAAGCGGAGCTGCGCGAGCTCCAGGAGCGCGAGTTCCTCAAGCTCAAGGCCAGCGCCGAGCAGCTCACCCAGTGGGCGCGGCAGAACCCGAAGTTCGCCAGCCGCGCCGAGAACCAGCGTCGCAAGCTGGCCGAAGAGCGCGAGCGGCTGGAATCGACCCCGAAGCCAATCCTCGACCGCAAGCGCATCGAGGTCGGTTTCGACACCGAGCGCGGCTCGACCGACGTCGTCATCGCCGACAACGTCTCGAAGGCGTACGGCGATCGCGTGGTGTTCGAGCCGTTCGACCTGCTGCTGCGCCACGGCGACCGCGTCGGGCTGGTCGGGCCCAACGGCGCCGGCAAGACAACGCTGGTGCGGATGATCCTCGGGGATGAACCGCCCACCGGTGGCACGATCCGGCTCGGACCGAGCGTCACCGCCGGCTACTACGCGCAGCAGCACGAGACGCTCGATCCGCAGGCGACGCCGCTGGAGACGCTGCGCAAGGTGAAACCGATGACGGAGCAGCAGGCGCTGTCGGCGCTGGTGTCGATGCTGTTCGACCGGGCCGACGCGATGAACCGGATCGGGGCGCTCAGCGGCGGCGAGCGGGCGCGGCTCCAGATTGCGCTGCTGATCCTCGGCGGGGCGAACCTGCTGGTGCTCGACGAGCCGACCAACAACCTCGACATCCCCTCGGGCGAGGCGCTGGAGGCGGCGCTGCGCGCGTTCCCGGGGACGATCCTGACGATCTCGCATGACCGCTACTTCCTCGACGCGATCTGCACGCGAACGATCGCGATCGACAAGGGCATCGTCCGCGACCACCCCGGCGGTTACTCGGACCACCTCGCAAACCCTGACGCGGGCACGCCGCTGACGCGGTCGCTGCGCTATCCCAGGCGGGAGGAGCCGCCTCGCAGCAAGAAGAAGCGCCGGAAGGAGATGGTGCTGCAAAGGACAGAATAAACCCCGTCGCTCTGAGCACAGCGAAGAGTCCCCGCGCGAAGCGCAATCGAAATCGCCATCGGGTATCGAACACTGGTGACATCCACGGTTCGGCCGCATGCGCGGCCGAGCGCTTCGCGCGCGACTCCTCGACTTCGGCTCTTCGGGCCTCGCTCGGAGTGACGGTTGGCAAGAGCGGCCTTATCGGGTCCGCAAGACACTACAGTGCCCGCGCCTACATCTCCGCGCGGTGCTCACCGAAGATGTCGCGCAGGGCGTTGGCGACCTGGCCGAGCGTCGCGCCGGCCAGCAGCGCCGCCTTCATCGGCGGCAACAGGTTGCCGGTGCCCTCGGCGGTCGACCGGACCGTCGCCAGCGCCGCGTCGACCGCCGGGCGGTCCTGATCCGCCTTGTACCGCGTCACCCGCGCGACCTGCCGCGCCACCATCTCCTCGTCGATCCGGTGCAGCGCGATGGCGAGCTCCTCGTCCTCGTCGACATACCGGTTGACACCGACCACGGTCTCGTCGCCAGATGAGCGCGCCACCTCACGGCGGTAGGCGTTCTCGGCGATCGCGTTCTGGACGAAGCCGCGCTCGATCGCCGTCACCGCGCCGCCCTGCTCCTCGACCTCGGCCATCCACTCGCGCGCCTTCGCCTCGACCTCGTCGGTCAGCGACTCCACGAACCACGACCCGGCCAGCGGGTCGACCGTGTCCGGCACACCGGTCTCTTCGGCGAGGATCTGCTGCGTCCGCAGCGCGAGCGTCGCCGCCTCCTCGGTCGGGATCGCCAGCGCCTCGTCGTAACCGTTGGTGTGCAGGCTCTGCGTGCCGCCGAGCACCGCCGAGAGTGCCTGGTAGGCGACCGGGACGACGTTGTTGAGCGGTTGCTGCGCGGTGAGCGTGACGCCGCCGGTCTGCGTATGGAACCGCAGCATCAGTGCCTTCGGGTTGGTCGCGCCGAAGCGCTCCTGCATGATCGTCGCCCACAGCCGGCGCGCCGCCCGGAACTTGGCGGCCTCCTCGAAGAGGTTCGAGTGCGAGGCGAAGAAGAAGCTCATCCGCGGCGCGAACGTGTCGACCTCGAGACCGGCATCGACCGCCGCCTGGACGTAGGCGATGCCGTTCGACAGCGTGAACGCGATCTCCTGGGCCGCCGACGAGCCCGCCTCGCGGATGTGGTAGCCGGAGACAGAAATCGTGTTCCAGCGCGGCAGGTGCCCGGCGCAGTAGGCGAAGGTGTCGGTCACCAGCCGCATCGACGGCTTGGGCGGGTAGATGTAGGTGCCTCGCGCGGCGTATTCCTTGAGGATGTCGTTCTGGATCGTGCCGCCGAGCTTGGCCGGATCGGCGCCCCGCTCCTCCGCGACGATCTGGTACATCAGCAACAGCAGCGACGCCGGCGCGTTGATCGTCATCGACGTCGTCACCGTTTCCTGGTCAATGCCGTCGAAGAGGATGCGCATGTCGTCGAGCGTCGAGATCGCCACGCCGACGCGCCCGACCTCGCCGAAGGCGCGCGGATCGTCGGAATCGAGCCCGAGCTGGGTCGGCAGGTCGAAGGCGACGCTGAGGCCGGTGGTGCCGCGCTCCAGCAGCAACCGGTAGCGGCGGTTGCTGTCCTCGGCCGAGGAGAAGCCGGCATACTGGCGCATCGTCCACCGGCGCGAGCGGTACATCGTCGGGTGGATGCCGCGGGTGTATGGATACTGCCCCGGCTCGGCCAGGTCGACCGGCTCGTCCGGCGCGTGGTAGACCGGCGCGATCGTGATGCCGGAATCGGTGGTGATCTCATCGTCGGTGGTCGCCATCAGGGTCTCCTCGCCGGGCGGGTGCGGCACTTCTCCGAGCATTGTGCCAGTTCCGCTCGAGAACGGGCAGGGAGTGTCCCGCCGCCTGCCGCGCAATGGCTTCGCGCTCTTGCGCTTCATGCAATCTCCGGTAACGATAGCGGGCACCGGAGGCCGAACGGCCGGCCACTCGCACCCAGACCGACAGAGAGGATCGCATGACCGAGACACAGGAACGTCCAGAAGATCGCGTCAGCACCGCATCGCGGCCGAGTGAGCTGAAAATCACCGATGTTCGCACGGCCACGGTGGGGTGGGACCGGTGGCATTTCACCATCGTCCGCATCGACACCAATCAGGGGGTAAGCGGGTACGGCGAGGTCCGCGATTATGCGAGCAAGGTCTACGCCCTGATCCTGAAGCACCTGCTGGTCGGCGAGAACCCCTGCAACCTCGACAAGCTGTTCCGCAAGATCAAGCAGTTCGGGCACCACGGGCGCCAGGGCGGCGGCGTCTGCGGCGTCGAGATGGCGCTGATGGACCTCGCCGGCAAGGCCTACGGGGTGCCCTCCTACGCGCTGGTCGGCGGCAAGTTCCGCGACCGCATCCGCATGTACTGCGACACGCCCAACGAGCCCACCGGCAAGGAGATGGGTCAGGAGCTGCTCAAGAAGATCGACCAGGGCTGGACGATGCTCAAGATGGACGTCGGCGTGCAGCCGCTGGTCGGCGTCGAGGGCGCGCTGAGCTGGCCGCAGGGGATGCTCCCCGGCGACACCGAGGACGCCGAGCTTGACCGCTACAACAGCTCCGAGGTGATGCACCCGTTCACTCATGTCCGCCTGACCCCCAAGGGGATCGACCTGATCTGCGAATACGTCGACGAGGTTCGCTCCGTTGTGGGCGACAAGGTGCCGATCGCCGCCGACCACTTCGGCCACATCGGCGTCGACGACTGCATCCGGCTCGGGCAGGCGCTGGAGCCCTACAACCTCGCCTGGTTGGAAGACCTCGTGCCCTGGCAATACACCGACCAGTGGGTACAGCTCGAACGAACCCTGAACACTCCTGTCTGCACGGGAGAGGACATCTATCTCCTCGACGGCTTCAAGCCGCTGCTCGATGCCCGCGCGGTCGACATCATCCATCCCGACCTCGCCACCAGCGGCGGGATCATGGAAACCAAGAGGATCGGCGACTACGCGCAGGAGCGTGGCGTCAGCATGGCCCTGCACATGGCCGGCACGCCGATCAGCACCATGGCGAGCGTGCATTGCGCGGCCGCGACCCAGAACTTCATCGCGCTGGAGCACCATTTCAACAAGGTGTCGTACTGGAACGATTTCATCGACGGCCCGGCGAAGCCGCTCATCCAGAACGGCCACATCGATGTTCCGGACGCGCCGGGGCTCGGCTTCGAGCTCAACTACGACGTGGTCGAGGAGCATCTCGTGCCATGGGACAAGGGACTCTTCGAGCCGACGCCCGAGTGGGACTACGTCACCAACCACCACCGGCTCTGGTCC
>JAEVYR010000089.1 GCA_023392645.1 Chloroflexota bacterium
GGTCTACGTCGCGGGGATCGATGGCGTCTACCGGCTGGCGAACGAGGCGTGGGAGAAGGTCGCCGATCTCGATGTCGAGGCGACGGCGCTGGCGATCGAGCCGGGTACAGGCGCGCTGCTGGTGGAAACCGCCGAGCAGACGGTGTTGCGGATCGACGTGGCCAATTAGCGAGCGTGGCAAGCCACGGACGGGCCGGTCGTATGCCGGCCCATTGCCATAGGCGACGAGTCCCTTGTGGAGAAAGCATGACCATCACGATCGGAAAGCTGCGGGACGCGGCGGTCGATGCAATCGCGCTGGCGGTACCGGACCAGGAAGCGCTGGGGGCATTTCTCCAGTCGGACGCCGCGGACGGTATCGACGCCGCCATGGTGGAGCGATACGCCGAAGAGCGCCTGTTCTCGAACGGAGGTGGCGGGCAGGTCGAGATACCGCTGCCGACCGCGTACAAGGCGACCGTGCTGATTCTCGTGGGCGCCGCGGATGGCGACGCCGAGCAGACGCGACGTGAATTCGGCGCGGCCGCGCGCCGGGCGCGGTCGATCGGGTCCGGGCGGCTGGGGATCGTGGCGGATCCGCTGGACACTCGGTCGCTCGGGGCGGCAGTTGAAGGCGCGCTGCTGGGTGGCTGGGTCTTTCGACGGCGTCTCGGCAGCCTGCGGAGCGAGCGGGTCGCGCCGTCGGCGACGGTCTCGGTGCTGTCGTCGAGCGAGCTCGCGGAGGCCGAGTCCCGGGCGATCGCGCGCGCAAAGCTGGTGGCGGGCGCGACCGGGCGAGCGCGCGACCTCGTGTCCGAACCGGCCAATGTGATCACCCCGCACACCTTCGCGGAGGAGGCCGAGCGGGTCGCCGCAGGGGCGGGGCTGGAGATCGAGGTTCTCGGTGTCGAGGCGCTCGAACGGCTCGGAGCGGGCGCAATCCTTGGGGTCGGGCAAGGCAGTGCCGTGCCGCCGTGCATGATTCACCTCGTCTACCGGCCCGAAGGGGAGCCTGACGGCGATCCGGTTGGGCTGGTGGGCAAGTGCATCACGTTCGACACCGGCGGCTACACGATCAAGACCGGCGATGGCATGGTGACGATGAAATCCGACATGGCTGGCGGCGCGGCAGTGCTGGCGGCAATGTCGGCGCTGCGCGAGGCGGGATGCCGGCGCGAGGTTCACGGGGTCATCTGCGCGGCCGAGAACATGATATCCGGCCAGGCGTTCCGGCCGGGCGACGTCCTCGCGGCGATGAACGGGGTCACGATCGAGATTGTCTCGACCGACGCCGAGGGACGCCTGGTGCTTGCCGACGGGCTGGTCTACGCGGCACGCCAGGGGGTGAGCGAGATGATCGACCTGGCGACCCTGACCGGCGCGGCGAACGTGGCGCTCGGCGGCGCGACGGCGCTGTTCGCGTCAGACGACCCGCTGGCGGAGCGGGTGCTGGTAGCAGCGGGCGAAGCCGGCGAGCGGACGTGGCGATTGCCGATCTACGATGACTTCGGCAAGCGGCTGGAGGGCGAGGTCGCCGATCTGCGGAACTCGGCGGGGCGGCCCGGCGGGGCGATCGTCGCGGCGCGGTTCCTTCAGTTCTTCACCGAGGGAGTGCCGTGGGTCCATCTCGACATCGCGGGGTCGGCGCGGGCGAGCGAAACGCGGGGATACACGGCGAAGGGCGCCACCGGTGCCGGGGTGCGAACGTTGCTGGCGTACCTCGCGGGCGAGTGAAACAGCAGCGGAGGTGGCTGCGGCACCACCTCACTTGAAACCCGGCGCGCGTCGGGCCGCTTGGAAGTCATGGCCTCCGTTACGGGACCGGTTGCCGGGGTTGGCCCGGCGTGGTCCGGAACGTGCGGCCGGGCGTGGTGGACGGTTGCCAACCCGCGGCCGTTCACCGATAGTGCCCAAAAGACCTTTCGATCGGCGCCGAGCGCGCCACCAGCGACAGGAGATGCCATGGCATCCGACGCAGTGATCAGCGAGAACAATGGCGTGCCCGAATATGGGCTCTACATCAACGGCGAATGGACCACCGGTTCCGGCAAGACCATCGAGAACCGGAACCCCGCCCGACCCGACGACCTGATCGGCACCTTCGCCGCCGCGAGCGGCGACGACACCCGCCGGGCGATCGATGCGGCCGCCGAGGCGAAGCGTGCGTGGGGCGGGACCTCCGCGATCGAGCGGGCCAACATCCTCTACAAGGCCTCGGAGATTCTCGCCGCGCGAGCCGAGGATGTCGGGCGCGAGCTCACCCGCGAAGAGGGCAAGACGCTGCCCGAAGGCATCGGCGAGACGAAGCGCGCCGTGCAAATCCTGCGCTACTACGCCGGCGAGGCGCAGCAGCCCGACGGCGAGCATTATCCATCTGCCAATACGAAGACGCTGCTCTATACGGTGCGCGAGCCGATCGGCACCGTGGGCATCATCACGCCGTGGAACTTCCCGATCGCGATTCCGGCCTGGAAGATCGCCCCGGCGCTGGCGTTCGGCAACACCGTCGTGTTCAAGCCCGCCAGCCTGACGCCGCTGTGCGCGGTGCGGCTCGTCGAATCGCTCCACGAGGCCGGTGTGCCGAAGGGCGTGCTCAACCTCGTGCCGGGCAGCGGCGCCGAGGTTGGCGACGTGATCGTCAACGACGAGCGTGTCGAGGCGATCTCGTTCACCGGTTCGAACGCGGTGGGGCGGCAGATCAAAAAGGATGTCGCCGAGCGAGGCGCGAAGGTCCAGCTCGAGATGGGCGGCAAGAATCCGGCGATCGTGCTGGCCGACGCCGATCTCGACCACGCCGTGGCGCAGGTGATCGCCGGCGCGATGAACAGCACCGGGCAGAAGTGCACCGCGACCAGCCGCGCGATCGTCGATCGCTCGTTGCTCGGCGACGTGACCGATCGGATCGTGAAGAAGGCCGCATCGCTCAAGGTTGGCGATCCGCAGGAGGCGGGGGTCAATATCGGCCCGCTGGTCTCCAGCGAGGCGGCCGAGAGCGTGCTGGGCAGCATCGAAAAGGGCAAGAAGGGCGCGTCGCTGGCGCATGGCGGTGGACGGCCCGACATCAGCGGAAACGGGCACTTCGTTTCGCCGACCGTGTTCACCGATGTCGCGTCGGACTCCTTCCTCGGCCAGGAAGAGCTGTTCGGTCCGGTGCTGGGCGTGATCCCGGTGGACGGCATCGACGAGGCGGTGGCGGTCGCCAACGAAGTGCGCTACGGCCTGTCGGCGTCGATCTTCACGCGGGACATCGGCAAGGCGCTGGCCTTCGTGCGCGAGGTCCAGGCCGGCATCGTTCACGTCAACTCGGAGACGGCCGGCGCGGAGCCGCAGGTTCCGTTCGGCGGCTACAAGGGATCCAGCTCCTACTCGCGTGAACAGGGCAAGTCTGCCCGAGAATTCTTCACGCAGGTCAAGACGGTGTACTTCGATCCGCCGCCCGCCGGGTAGACTGGACCTAGCGACCTATCGGTTAACGACACGGAGGAACGGTTCATGGCAGCAACTCGAACGGCGACGGCAACATGGAACGGCGACCTGTTTTCCGGCAGCGGCACGGTGAGCGCGACCAGCAGCGGCGTGCTCACCGATCAGCCGGTGACGTGGGTCGCGCGCACCGAAGAGCCGGGTGGCAAGACGAGCCCCGAGGAGCTGGTCGCGGCGGCGCACGCGTCGTGCTACGCGATGGCGCTCTCGAATACGCTGGCTGGCGCTGGCCACGCGCCGGAGAAGCTTGAGGTCACGGCCGCCGTGACGTTCGACACCTCGGACGGCGCGAAGGTCACGAAGTCCGCGCTGACGGTTGTCGGCACGGTGCCTGGCGTCTCGGCTGACGAGTTCCAGGACCTGGCGAAGCAGGGTGAACAGGGCTGCCCGATCTCTAACCTGATCCGCGGTGGCGCGGAGATCACCCTGGACGCGAAGCTGGCGTAACGTTCGACCAGCGATACGCAGTCGTCACGACCCGGGCCGGCACTACGC
>JAEVYR010000092.1 GCA_023392645.1 Chloroflexota bacterium
GCCGGGCAGCGCCTCCTGCCCGGCCGGCTCCTTTCCCTGACTGGCCCAGCGCAACGAGGCGCCCGGGCCAAGGAGCGACAATCATGGCAAGCATCGCAACGGGGTATGAAGAAAGCACACAAACATCCGGGCGCGCCTTCTCGCGAGCGTTGGCGCGGTTCCATGTCTCGCGCATGCTCATCCAGATTGCGGCACTCCTGCTCGCCGTATCGCTGGCCTTCTCCTACTGGTCGCTGACACTCCACGCCCCACAATACCCCGACGGGCTCGAGGTCACGATCTTCACCCACAAGGTCGTCGGTGACGTCAGCGAGGTGGATGGCCTCAATCACTACATCGGCATGATGCCGCTGGCCGAGGCCGCTGAGTTCGAACGCAGCATCGCGGCGGCGGCGACCGTGATCATCATTCTTGCCGCCTTCGTGGCTTCGATTCTTCGACCCAGGTGGACTGCCCTGCTCGCGCTCGGCGTGGTCCTGTTCCCGCTTGTGTTCGCAGCCGACCTGTATTTCTGGCTCTACAAGGCGGGTCACGACCTCGATCCGACCGCCGCGCTGAGCAGCAGCATCAAGCCATTCACGCCGGCAATCATCGGCGAGGGCATCGTTGGCCAGTTCTCGACGACCGCCTACTTCGGCGTCGGCTTCTGGATTGCCATTGTCGCGGCCGTGCTGGCGACCGTGGGCATCATCGGGCGGATGCGCGGGGATACCTCGCAGGCCGGCCAATGAGCAACCGGACGCATGCTCCCTGGCGCGTCCTGGCGCTCGTGCTCCTGACCGTCACCCTGCTTGTGCCATGGGCACAGCCGTCGTTCGCCTCGCCGGAAGTTCCGGCAGATGCGACCCGTGTCTGCGAGACCTGCGAGGTGACGGGCCTCCCGGCCGCGATCGACGCGGCCGCCGCCGGGGCCACCATCCTCGTCGAAGGTGGCCAGTTCGATGGCCCGATCGAGATCGCACGACCCCTGACGCTGATCGGGACCGATGGCGCGACCATCGACGGTCACGGCGAGGGCACGATCGTGCGCATCACCGCGCCGGACGTCACCCTCCAGGGATTCACCATTCGCAACAGCGGGAGCAACTTCGACAAGGAGGACAGCGGCGTCTACGTCGATCGGGGCGATCGCGCGAGGATTCTCGACAACGAGATTCTCGACACGCTCTTCGGCGTCAACGTCGCACAGTCGCCCGGCATCGTCATATCGGGTAACCACATCATCGGCAAGGACGTCGAGATGGGCGTCCGCGGCGATGGCATCAAGGTCTGGTACAGCCACGAGACCGAGATCACCCACAACAACGTCGAGCGATCTCGTGACCTGCTGGTCTGGTACTCGAACCACGTCGCGGTCAACGACAACGTCGTGGTGGACGGGCGGTACGGCTTCCACTTCATGAACAGCGACGACGGCGAGGCGTCCCGCAACCACCTCATCGACAACTCCGTCGGCATTTACCTGATGTATGGCAAGCGCTTCACCATCCACGACAACCTCCTGCAGGGCAGCCGCGGCCCGTCCGGCCATGGTCTCGGCCTGAAGGAAATCGACGGTGTCGATGTCGTCGGCAACATCATTCACGACAACCGGATCGGCGTGTATATCGACACATCGCCGCTGTCATATGACGTCTACAACACGTTCGACACCAACCTGATCGCCTACAACGACATCGGGTTGGGACTGCTGCCATCTTCCACGCGAAACATCTTCACGCGCAACAGCATGGTCGACAACCTCGAACAGGTGTCGGTGCTGGGCGGCGGACCGCTCGGCGAAAACACATGGTCGGTGGACGGCGTCGGCAACTTCTGGAGCGATTATGCCGGGTATGACGCCGACGGCGATGGCATCGGCGACGTCGCATTCCAAAACCAGCAGCTCTCCGAGCAGCTCATGACGACATGGCCGGTGCTTCAGCTCTTTCGGTTCAGCGTCGCCGAGACCGCGGTGGATTTCGGCTCGAAGGCGGTGCCGGTCTTCCGGAAGGAACCGATCTTCGAAGATGAGTATCCGCTGGTCTCGCCGGTGACCCCGACCAACGTCACCGTACCCAACCGCGGTCAGGACACCGCTACGTCGCGGCTTTGGTCACTGGCGCTGCTCGGGCTCGCCGGCGCGGCGGTCGCCTGGGGAGCGATGGCCCACCGCCCCGCTCGTCGATATCGAGGCACGGCGACGTCGCTACCACTCGACCCGTCGCTTGCCCGCCACCGCGGGCGGGCGTGACAGAGGTACAGGCCATGATCGAACTGCACGATGTAGTGAAACGATACGGCACGCGCAATGCCGTCGACCACGCGACCCTCGCCGTTCCGGAGGGCACGTCCCTCGCGCTGTGGGGGTCAAACGGGGCCGGCAAGACGACGCTGATCCGGTGCATTCTCGGCGTCACCGGTTTCAAGGGTGACGTCCGCATCGATGGCATCTCCTCCCGCCGCAAGGGCAAGGAGGCGCGCAAGCGCATCGGCTACGTGCCGCAGAGCATGCCGACCTTCGATATCAGCGTGGCCGAGATGGTCCAGCTCGTCGCGCGGCTGCGCCAGGCGGACCCCAGGCCCGGTCTGGCGCGCCTGGACGCCTTCGGGCTTGGTCATACCCTCACCCAGCCCGTGGCCAGCCTTTCGGGCGGCATGAAGCAGAAGCTCGCCCTGACGCTGGCGCTCCTCGGCGATCCGCCGATCCTGCTGTTGGACGAACCGACCGCGAACCTGGATGCGCGAAGTCAGTCCGACCTGATCGCGACGCTGGTCGAGCTCAAGCACCACGGGCGCACCATCGTCTTCACGTCGCACCGCTGGAGCGAGGTCCGGGCGCTCGCCGATCATGTCGTCCGGCTGGAATCCGGAAAGATGGTCGGCCATGGCACTGTCCAGGAGATGGAGCCGAAGCTCGACACGGTCACCCTCCGCCTGCCGCTGCCCGTCGATGCGCTCGATACCGCAGTCGAGCATCTGGCGAGGCACGGATTCACCGCCGGGCGCAACGGCCACGAGGTACTCGTCACTGTCGACGGCACCCGCAAGGCCGAACCGTTGATGCTGCTCGCCCAGCAGGACTACACAATTTCCGATTTCATTGTGGAGGAAGAGGCATGACACCGTCGACGGTCACGACCCTCGCCCAGCGGGAGCTCAGCGACGCACTGCGGAATCGCTGGTTCGTCGCCTACGCCGTCGCCTTCGTGGCCCTCAGCGTGGCCCTGGCGATGCTGGTCATCAACAGTGCCGGGTACGGCGGCATCAGCGGCTTCGGCCGCACCTCGGCGGCGCTGATCAACCTCGTCCTTTTCCTCGCGCCCTTGATGGGACTCACCCTCGGCGCCCAGGCGCTTTCCAGCGAGCGCGAGCAGGGCACCATGAGCTATTTGCTCGCCCAGCCCGTGAGCCACTTCGAGCTGTTCATCGCCAAGTTCATCGGCATGGCGATCGCCATCGGCGCGGCGATCGTCACCGGGTTCGCCCTCGCCTCGCTGACGATGAGCTTCATGGACAGCGGCGGCAGCGCCGGCGCCTTCCTCCCGCTTACCGGCCTGACCGTCCTGCTGGCGTGGGCATCGCTCGCGATCGGGTACCTGATCTCCAGCTTCTCGCGTCGGACGATGAGCGCGCTCGGCGTCGCCGTGGTCACCTGGCTGGTGCTGGTTCTGGTCGGCGATCTCGGCCTGATGGGCACCGCGGTGATTCTCAAGCTTTCACCTGGCGCGCTCCTCGCCTCGACGCTGGTCAACCCGCTGGAGAGCTATCGCATCGCCGCGATCGACCTGCTCCGCGACTCGATGGAGCTGCTCGGCCCGGCCGGCCTGGTGGCGCAGGACACCTTCGGCGTCTGGTCGACGGCGGTCCTGACCGCGATTCTCGTCGCCTGGCTCATCGTGCCGCTGGCGATCGCGTACGTGGCCATGCGGCGGGAGGAACAACGATGAGCCCTTTTGCACTGGTCCGGGTCTTCATCGTCGCGTTGATCGCCATCATCACGCTCGTCGCCTGCGGCGATGACGACGTCAGCCTCGATCCTCCCGAGGTGAAGTACGGCGAAGACATCTCCGAGATGGGCATGTTCGTCGTCGATCCGCGATATACGGTGGCGACACTCCCCAATGACTCCGAGGGTTGGCTGCTGTTCGATGACATCGGCGAGCTGTTCAAGTATCGCGACACCCATCCCGACGCCGGGTTTCAGGTGATCTGGGTCAACGACTACCACACCGAAGAGTGGGTGAAAGCCGAGGACGCGTGGTACGTCGAAAGCCCGGGCGTCAACTCGCCGATGGGCTGGGGCATATCCTCGTTCGAGAGCGAGGACGAGGCGAGGGCCTTCCACGAGGAGCACGGCGGCGAGATGATGACGTGGGACGAGGCCGACGCCCGTACCTGGACCGCCCCGCCCGCACCGATGGACCACAGCGCCCACGGCGCGACACCAGCGGCGTCGCCGGTGTCACACGATGGGCATGCGCCATCCGCGGCGACACCGTCCCACGAGGGGCACTGACCGTCCAAGGCCCTGTGACGTCTGCCAGTTATCGCCCGTGGAGATGGCCCGAAACCCTCAGGAGTGTCGGGTCATCTTCTTCGATCCGGAGTACACGGGATCCGGGTGAATCTCGAGCGAAAGCGCCCCGTCGAGCCGCTCAACCCCGCATACTGTTTCTTCCGTATTGGAAGCCACGGCCCTGCCGCGCGAGGGAAGGGACGCACCTGCGGATCAACAATTGCGGAGCGGCTGAGAGTGGGCGCAACGCCGATTCGAGCCGCTACGCGTTCGCCGCCGCGAGACGTGTCGACCACTGGCTGTTCGCGGCGCAAATGACAGCAAATATTGGGGGACGTGTCGCCCACCTGGTCATCCACATGAGGCGTTCGGACGCCCAAGGGTCCGCTGATCCAAGATACGCTGACGTCCCGCGACGCGGAAGTGACATCACCGGCGTCGTTGGATGCGTCGTTTCTGGAGGTCACGGTCACCGACTATGCTTGCAGCATGCGGCCCCGCCAGGACGCGACGGTGGCCGTATCCGTCGACGGCGCTGACTTCGGCCGAGCCACGGCCGGGTACACAGTCGACGGCACATCGTACCCTTGGGTACGTGGCGGTGCGATCCCGTCCAGGAGGCGGATGCGTGCTGGCGCTTCCAAGCGCGCCGGTCGACTGGTTCCCGATGGCGCATCAGACGGCACAGAGGCTCGACAGCGTCGACCGGCAACCACCATTCCGCGCCGCGCCGGAACCCTCCGGCGGCTGAGGCGCCAGTACCGGAGGAACGTTATGGGCGCAAGCTGGCAGATCGCAACCATTCGCGGCATCCCGATCCGGCTGCACTGGAGCCTGCTGCTCGTCTTCTCGCTGCTGACGGTATCGCTGGCGACGGCCTACCTGCCCGGCACCGAACCAGATATCGGTACGGGCGCCGCTTGGGGTCTCGCCATCGTCAGCAGCGTCCTCTTCTTCATGTCGCTGCTGCTGCACGAGCTGGGCCACTCCTTCGTCGCGATGCGCGCGGGAATGCCGGTCGACAACATCACGCTCTTCATCTTCGGCGGCGTGGCGAGCATTCGTGACGAGGCGAAGTCGGCGGAGACGGAGCTTCGCATCGCCGCCGCAGGGCCGCTGGTCAGCCTCGCCCTCGCCGCACTCTTCGGTCTCGTCTGGCTGGTGGTGCGAGGAAACGACGCGCTCGCGGCGGCCGCCTTCTGGCTGGCCGTGATCAACCTCGTGCTGGCGCTCTTCAACCTGTTGCCGGGATTCCCGCTCGACGGCGGCCGGGTGCTGCGCGCGCTCGTCTGGCAGTTCACCGGCAGCCAGCAGCGGGCGACGCAGATCGCGCTAATCTCCGGCCAGCTCGTCGCCTTCGGCCTGATGGGATTCGGCGCGTTGCTGGCCCTTTCCGGCAACTTCGCCAACGGCGCCTGGCTCATCTTCATCGGCTGGTTCCTGCAGAACGCGGCGGCATCGGAGTCACACGGCTCGACCATGCGCCACGCACTCGAAGGCACAACCGTCGGCCAGGCGATGGGACCTCGAGAGCCGGAGGTGCCGAGCCGCATGAAGCTGCGCCAGCTCGTCGAGGAACACATTTTGGCGCGCGGGGAGCGCTACTTTCTGGTCACAGACGACGGCAGCCCGCGCGGCATCGTGACGCTGAAGGACGTGACGGCGTCCGATCGCGAACGATGGGACTGGACGAGCGTGGCGGACGTGATGAAGCCGTGGGGCTCGCTCACCCGGGTGACGCCCGATATGCCGCTGCTGGACGCCATGAAGCTCATGGACGAGCGTCAGGTGGCACAGCTTCCGGTGGTCGAGGGGGATCGGCCCATCGGGCTCATCACCCGCGAGGAAGTCATCCACTTCACGCGGCTCCGGCTGGAGCTGACCCACGCGCGACAGGATGTCACCGATCGATAGGATGGCGGGGACAGCCGGTCAGTTGCAGGCGTCAGCCTCATCGCACGTAGCGGACAGGGCCAGCAAGAGATCGGTCAGCGCCCGGTCGAGCAGATTCGCGTCGCCGGATATGCATCCCAGGTGCTCGCGCATCCGCGGCACAAGCGGGTGCTCGGCGTGGTCGTTGATCCAGGCACGGGTTTCGGCAGCGTCGTGCTTGAGGGCACGGAGGTTTTCCGCCAGCATGTCATACCAAACACGCGCGACGGAGACGTGCTGCCGGCGTTTTGCGTCGCTGCTCGCGGTCTGGGCGCGGTGGACCGCCTCGATGAACGCGCCGGCGCTCGCGCGATAACGATACGGAATCAAGATCGTTGTTTCTGCAGTGATTGTGCCGATCATTCGAAACTCCTCATCCGGGCCGAATCGCGCCTGGCGCGGCGCCCGTCCCGCAATTGCAATCGATCCGAATCACCTGGTCCCAACCGCGGCTGATCCGCTGGGTCCAGCATGCGGGCGGCGGGGCACGGATACCATGCACGTTCCCCACACGATCCACGCGCGTTCGATTGTCGGGTCATCCCACCGCCCAGTTTGCCCGTGCGAATCCCGGCTCACATCTGTAATGTGACAGAGGCGACCGACCGGATCGTCCCGTCCACCAAACGCCGACGGCCACCGCGAAGGTGGCCAGTCTCAAGGGCGTCTGCACAGGTGTATGGCGGATCACGGCTCACGAAGCCGTCGGAGTCACTCGTCGCTCACATCCGCCATGAACAGCAAAACGCGGCCTCCGATGATGGCGACCGCGTCTCCCGTAACACTTGAGGCGACTTCTGGAGCGGGTGATGGGACTCGAACCCACGACATTTTGCTTGGGAAGCAAACACTCTACCAGCTGAGTTACACCCGCGCAGGTGTCCGGACACAAGTATAGCACCCGCCGTTTGGATCGTGTAGCCCCTTGTCGACGGTGCAGCGCTGGGCCCAGGCACCGCTCGCGACAGGGATTGCGGTGCTGTTGGCGTTGACGCTGCGATCAGGGTACGGCTATAATCACAACGCTCTCGGGGACGTAGCTCAGCTGGGAGAGCGCTACAATCGCACTGTAGAGGTCGGGGGTTCGAGTCCCCCCGTCTCCACCCCGAAGAAGATCGAACGGCCGTGGCGAATCGCCGCGGCCGTTTTGTGTCAGGCGAGAAGGCTTTCGATCTCCTCCCGAACCGCCGTGCGGATCTCGCGATTGTACCGTTCCTGATCGACGTCGCGCGGCGTCACCTCGATGAGCCTGCCCCGCGAAAGCAGTCCCGCCGTTCGCCTCGCCATGTCGATCGGGTGCATCGCATCGCGTTCGGCGCCGATCACGAGCGCGGGAATGTCGAGTGCCTGCACCTGTCCGGGGTCGCGCCAGGCGACGTTCTTCGGCACCTCGACGAGCCGAACTGAGCGCTCCCGGGCCATGGGCGCGCTCAGTTGGCTCTCGACGCTCTTCGCGCCCGACGGCGTGATTCCTGCAATCGCCCTGTACTGCGGCGAATCGAGCAGCAATCGCCTCGCGTCCTCCACAGACTCCATCTGGAGCGATCTCGCCACAACCGACATCACCGCGAGGTTCGGCGGACTCGGCACGTCGTCGAACGCCGGTCGCACCAATATGAGCCCCCGCACGTCGAGGCTGCCTGCGAGCGCGATCCGAAGCGCAAGTGCCGCTCCCATCGAGATGCCTGCCACGATCGTGCGCTTGCTCCCCTGCCTCAACCGGTCGATTAACGCTCTCACGTCGGCAACCATCGCGTCGAACGAGAACGCCTCGGCCGACCCGACGATCGGCGACTCCCCGTGCGCGCGAAGGTCAGGTGCCAGCACCGCGAGCCGGGAATCGGTAACGTCCTTGACCAATCCGAGCGCCTGTTGCCGGTCGCCGCCGAGCCCATGCAGGAGCAACAGGAGCCATTCCCCGTCCGGATTCAGCAGGTCGAAGGTCGCGGAGCCGGCGTAGTCGTCGTGACCGCTCACGACGCACCCGCCCGCCCGATCGCATCGACCATCATCTCCCGCACCCGTGGCAATTGCGCCGGCGTGGCGTCCTGCACGATGACCGGCACCGGCTGAGCCAACTGCACATACAGCGCGAACACTCTCGTCCAGTCGAGTCCGGGCCGACCGTCGAGAACTGATTGCCAACCGTTCGGATCCTTGCCGTGGAGACACAGCGTCTTCGTGCCGAGCTCCTGGAAGGCCTCGCCCAGGATCGCGTCGTGGCGGTCGATCGGCGCAGCTCCGACGAGGTTGGCGGGATCGAGAATGAAGCCGATGCGGTCGGCATCGCCACCGAGCTCGGAGATCAGTCGCTTCGCCTGCCGCGTCCCGGTGAGGACGTTGCCTGGCTCTGGCTCGATCGCCAGCTTCACCCCCGCCTCGACTGACGCCGGCAGCAGCGCGTCGATCGACCGCCGGAAATCGCTCCAGGCGGACTCGGTACCATTGTCGGGATGCCAGCGCCACATGTTGTCCGGGTCCCGCGTGCCTGTGCACAGCGTCACCGCATCCGCTCCCATCGGACCGAGCGCGGCGATGTATGCCGCCGCGTGCCGCGTGTTTTCCTCGCGCATTGCCTGGTCCGGGTGGGCCATGTTGTATGTGCTCGAAATGCCCCAGAGATGGATGTTTCGCGTCGCGAAACTGGTCGCGATCCCCGCGAGATCCAGGTGCTCGACCAGCTCGCGATCGGGCAGCGCGGGGTAGCCGAGTGCGGAGAAGTTGAACTGCATCGTCCGGAGCTCGAGCTCGGCGAACCGTTCCGCCAGGGCGTCCGCCGAATCTTCCTCCCAGATGCGAGCGAACGCGCCGAACTGGCTCCGAAACTCCTCCGAGATATTATGAGCGGTCACAGTCGCACCTCCCTGCCACCGTTTCGCGATGACTCCGAGACTGCCTCGATCCACTGCACCGCCCGCACGCCTTCCTCCGGCGTCGGGTCGGTGGGGGTGTCGTCGAGGATCGCCCGGGCGAAGGCCTCGACCTGGCGCTTGAATGGATCGGTGTCACCGTGGTGCGGCACCAGCGACGTGGCGTCCGACTCGATATGCACCTCCACCTCGCTCGCGAGACGGAAGAACGGGAACCGCGTTCGCGTCGAGATGTGCCCGAATTCGCCGTAGATCTCCATGCCCTCGGCCCACTCGCCGCGAACGTCGGTTGAAATTTCGAACGAGATGAGCCCGTCGCTGTTTCGCATGCCGGCGATGCCGTGCCAGGTGTAGTCGTTGCCGAGATGCCCGACTCGCGCCGACACCCACGTCGCGGGGCCGCCGAACACTTCGAGCCCGTCGAAGACGTGCGCGCCCTGGGTGGCAAGCTGGTAACGCTCGCGATCGGTTTTGAAGGTGCTTTCGACCTGGCGAACATCGGAATCGACGACGAGCGCGGGGAACAGCGTCGCCTCGGTCGGCGGCCGGAGCGCCGCCATAACGCGATACCACGCATTGAGGCTGAGAATGCGCCCGATGTTCGGCAGGTGCTCCCGCGCGAACGCCAGGCCGGGGTCGTGCCGGCGCATCGAGCCGGTCTGGAGCTTCAGTCGCCGAGCGTTGGCGAGGTCGGCGAGCTCCTGTGCCTGGGTGCTGGTCGAGGCAAGTGGCTTTTCCATGAGCACGTGCTTGCCCGCTTCGAGCGCCGCCATGCCGAGCGGATGGTGAAATCGGTCGGGCGTGGCGATGACGACGGCATCCAGGTCAAGCTGGAGCAGCTTGTCGGTGTCGGTGAACGGCTCGGCGTCGTACTTCTTCGCGACGCCTTCCGCCAGTGTCGGGCTGGGATCGCTGATCGCGACCAGATCCACGCCACTCGCCTTCGCGATCGCGGGCAGGTGCGCCACCTGGGCGATGCGTCCCGCCCCGATCACGCCGAGGCGAATCGAACGCTCGCCGGTTTCGCCATCTGTCATCCCATATCCCTCCACGCGTTCGATCGTCTGTCGCAAGCGTCGTCGAGCGGGCTGTGGCGAGCATCCTCGCACAGGCGCGGCAATGATCATGTCCATTCAGGCAATCCAACAGAAAAACCCCGGCAGCGGACCAGGCTGGTCTCGCTACCGGAGTATCTCGCGCGCTCGCTGTCGCGTCGATTGCGACCCTGGCTGGTGGTGCCCGATCCGGCGCTACACCGGCTGCGGCGACAACGTGCCGAACGAGCCACGGTCGTCGTCCTCGTCGCGACGATCCTGCTCAATCCGGTCCCGCAGTGTCTGCGTTTCCATGGCGATGCGCGACAACCTGCCTGTCGGCGGTCCGACCAGGTCAGGCTTCGGACGCGGCGAGTCGAAGAGCCGCTCCAGCTCCTCGTCCTCGATCGTCTCTTCCTGGATCAGCAACCGGGCGATCGCCTCCAGCCGGTCGAAGTGGCGCTGAATGATCTCCATCGCCCGCTCGTGCGCCCGGTCGACGATCAGCCGGACCTCCTGGTCGATCTTGAAAGCGATCTCATCGCTGTAGTTGCGCTGCTCACTGATCTCTCGCCCGAGGAAAACCATCTCGTCCTTCTTGCCGAACGCGAGCGGTCCGAGCGAGCTCATGCCGAACTCGGTCACCATCCGCCGGGCGATCGCCGTCGCCCGCTCGATGTCGTTCGACGCGCCGGTCGATATCTCCTCGAAGACGAGCTGCTCGGCAAGCTGCCCGGCCATGAAAACCGCGATATCGTCCTCGAATTGCGCCTTCGTCTTGAACAGGCGGTCCTCGTCCGGGACCATCCGGGTATAGCCTCCGGCCATGCCACGGGCGACGATCGAGACCTTGCGGACCGGATCGGCGTGCGGCAGCATCCGCGCCACCAGCGCGTGTCCGGCTTCGTGATAGGCGGTCATCAGCCGCTCGCGCTCGGAGATCACGCGGCTCTTGCGCTGCGGCCCGGCGATGACACGGTCGATCGCCTCGGTCAGCTCGGGCCGGCCGATCACCTTCTTGTTGCGCCGCGCGGCGAGGATCGCCGCCTCATTGACGAGGTTTTCCAGGTCAGCGCCGGAAAAGCCGGACGTCTGCCGGGCGAGATTCTCGATCGAGACGCTGGTGTCCATCGGTTTGCCACGGGTGTGAACCTCGAGGATCGAGCGACGGCCGGCGATATCCGGGCGGTCGAGGATGACCTGCCGGTCGAAGCGGCCGGGACGCAACAGCGCCGGGTCGAGCACGTCCGGCCGGTTGGTGGCGGCGATGATGATGACGTTGGTGCTGCTGTCGAAGCCGTCCATCTCGACGAGAATCTGGTTCAGCGTCTGCTCGCGCTCGTCGTGGCTGCCGCCGAGCCCCGCCCCGCGCTGGCGACCGACGGCATCGATCTCATCGATGAAGACGATGCAGGGCGCGTTGCGCTTGGCTTGTTCGAACAGGTCACGGACCCGGCTGGCGCCGACGCCGACGAACATCTCGACGAACTCGGAGCCGGAGATACTGAAGAACGGCACCCCGGCCTCGCCGGCGACCGCCCGCGACAGCAGCGTCTTGCCGGTGCCCGGCGGGCCGACCAGCAGCACGCCGCGCGGGATGCGCGCGCCGAGCGAGGCAAACTTCTCGGGGTACTTCAGGAATTCGACGACCTCGGCGAGCTCCTCCTTGGCCTCGTCCACGCCGGCGACATCGCTGAAGGTCACCGTCGGGCGATTGCTGGAGAAGAGCCGCGCCTTGCTTTTGCCGAACGACATCGCCTGGTTGCTGCCGCCCTGGCTCTGCCGCATGATCAGGAAGAAGATGCCGACGAGGAAGAGGATCGGCAGGAAGAGCGCCATCCCGCCGAGGATCGCGCCCCAGCGGCTCGCCTCCTTGACGTCGATCGGCACATCTTCGGGCGCGATACCGGCGCTGTCGAACACCTCGATGATGTTCGTGTCGGGCGGCAGGCGGGTTACCGAGGGATCCTTGCCGCTGTCCGTGTAGTGGACCTCGACCTCGGAGCTCCCCTCCTGCGCGACGAGATGATCCACCTGGCCACTCTTGATGGCGGGGATCACCTGCGAGGTGAAGTCGACCTGCGAATAATCGTTGGTGGCGCCGGAGAACGCGAGCCAGACGGCCACCGTGGCGATGATGAGGACGATCCAGATGGCGCCGCTGCGCATCCATTTTCGTCGAGGCATGTGCTGTCTCCGCGGGAGGATGATGGCCAGATCGTGCGAATTGTACGCGCTGGGCGTTACGTCAACACTGCCGTGAGTATACCAAGCGGTCAGACATCTTCCGGTGCCGCGGAATCCGGGACTCCGGCATAGACGGATGGGTCGAGCACGGCGACATAGGGCAGGTTGCGATACGCCTCCGCATAATCCAGGCCATAGCCCACCACGAACTCATCGGGAATCTCGAACGCGATGCGGTCGACCCGCACCTCGACGGCGTCTGGCTTGTCCTTCTTGAGCAGCGCGACGACCCGGATGTCCCTCGGGTTGCGTCGCTCGAGCAGGTCGAGCAGGTATTGCAGCGTCAAGCCGCTGTCGACGATGTCCTCGACGACGATCACGCGGCGATCCTCGATCTCCTGGCCGAGGTCCTTGAGGATGCGGACGACGCCGGAGGATTTCGTCGAGGAGCCATAGCTGGAGATCGCCATGAAGTCGATCTCGACCGGGATCGTCATCGCCTTCATCACGTCGGTCATGAAGGCAACCGCGCCCTTGAGCACGCCGATCAGCAGCGGCCGGTCGCCGGCGTACTCTTCGTCCAGCTCGCGGGCGATGGCGGCGATCTCGCGCTGGATATCCCGCTCGGAGATGAGGATGCTCGCCACACCGGCCGCGCGCGCCTCGGCCGGCACAGCGAGTTCGTCGTCGGTCTCGTCGCGCCCGATTTCCGCCTGCTCTACCATGTGCTGCTCCCACGATCACGACCAACGGCCTCGTTGCGGCCTAGTCTATCGCCAGCGGCCGCGGCATGTCGCTTCGCGTGACGAGCCGAGAAGGCGGCCAATTGAAAAAACCTGGCCGGTGGCCGCCTTCTCGGATTTGCCCGGAACGGCGGGGGTTCGACCCGGCCAGGTTTCGGGG
>JAEVYR010000093.1 GCA_023392645.1 Chloroflexota bacterium
TCGTAGTGCCGCCCCTGTCGAGGCCCGCGATGAACAGCCGCCACAGTGGCGGCACTACGGTTCAACTATGGCGCCAGCAGCCGCTCGGCGCGCTCGCGGATCGTCGCCTCGATCGTGCCCTGGAACGGCTTCGCCGCCCACGGGAGGTCGCCATCGACCTCCAGCGAGGTGTCGGTGATCTGCAGCGTCCCCTTGAGGTTCATGCCCATCGCCTTGAGCGAAAACGCGCCGGTGTCGCCGTTCCACTCTTCCTTGAGATCGGACACCCTGTCGCCGTACTGCTCCTTCATGTTGCTGATCATGCCCTGCACGCGATCGCGGGCCTCGTCCTGCCCGAGCGTGTGCGGAATTGTCATTTTCATCTTCGGCATCGGTCGCTCCTTGCATGGGACGGTCCCGATCGGACCGCCCTGAGGCGGTTATACCGCATCGCCCGCCCGTTGTGGCGAGATCGCGGGCGTGACGCCGCCGAACCGGCTCCGCCGACGGCCAACGGGGCCTGCAGGGATGTCAGGGCGTCGCGACCGGGCTGGCAGCCGGCGTCGTCGCGTCACTGCCCTTCGCCGGCAGGGCGATGGACTGCGCGTGGTTGAAGATGTTGAGCGGATCCCACCGCGCCTTCACCCGCTGCAGGCGCGGGTAGTTGTCCTTGTAGTACAGCGCCGGCCAGTTCTTGAGATCGGCGTCGCAGTAGTTGATGTAGCAGCCATCCATGACGTCGTCCGGCATCGGACCGTCCTCGCCGTACATCGCGGTGTAGAAGGACCGGATCCACTCCAGGTTGTCGTCGGCGTCCGCGGGATCGGTCCAGTAGGTCTGATACTGCAACAGCATGATCGAGGAGCGCTGCGCGACGGCCGTCGCCGCAGGATCGATCGCGTTGATCTGGCAACCGTATGGCTCCACCTGGATCAGCGCGTTCGCGTTGGGGTGGTCGGGATGGGCGAGGTGCTCGTACATGATCTCGATCTGGTCGTCGGGGAACGCCTTGCGCATGTAGGCGGACTTGTACTTGCTGTACTCGTTGGGCCCGACGCCGTTGTACGTCTGCATGGCGTACAGCCACGGAAGCGTCCGGCCCGCGGTAGGATGCTGACTGGTATTGTGCGGTCCGACGGTCAAGGTGGCTTTCTGTGGCTCCGGCATGCCCGCCTCCACGGCCTCGATCATCGCCACCATCCGATCCGGGTTCGGGTCGGTGTCGTGCGCCGTCAACACCACCTGCCCGGCCGCCTTCTGCGACAGCAGGAGCTGGAAGTACATAGACTTGTAGGGACTGTCGACGTCGCTGTTCGCCGCCATGAACTCGCCGAAGTTCTGGACGAGACGGGTGAAGGTGGGCTGGTCGAGCGCGCTCCAGTCGAAGGCGTGCGCGAAGATGCGCGACTCCCTCGGCGCCTGCGGCAGCTCCCTGAAAAAGAATCGTGTCACGATTCCGAAGTTGCCACCGCCGCCCCCGATGTGCCCCCACATCAGGTCTTCCTCGTCGGCGTTCGGCGCGTCGCGGCTGACCGTGATCACCTCGGCACGGCCGTCGCTCGTCACATGCACGACCTCGACGGCGTGGAGCTGGTCCGCCGCCAGCCCGTACATCCGCGACATCACCCCGTGCCCGCCGCCGGGGATGTGCCCGCCGACACCGACCGAGGCGCAGGAGCCCCCCGGCAGGGTCACGCCGAACTCGCGGTAGAGCTGCCAGTAGACGTCCCAGAGCGTCGCGCCACCCTCGATGCCGTACCAACCCGTCTCGCGGTCCCGCCAGACCCTGCGCATCGGCGTGAGATCGATGATCACGCCGCCGTCGTTGTTGCTGACGAAGTCTTCGTAGCAGTGACCTCCGCCACGCACGGTGATGCGGAGCCCATCGTCGACCGCGCGCTGCACGGCCCGCGCCACCTGCGCGGTATCGCCGCAGAGATGGACATAGGCCGGTGTACCCACCCAGCGCTGGTTGTACCCGCGCACCAGCGTCTGGTAACGCGGATCGTCGGGTCCGACGCGATCGCCGGGATAGATGTCGACGGCCGGTGAGCCTGATGTCGTTGCCGTCGGCGTGGACTGGGCCAGGGCGCTCGGGAGCCGTGTTCCGGTCGCGAGCGCGCCCGCGCCGGCGACGCCGGTTTTCAGCAGGTTTCGCCGGTTGACAGGTGGGGCCATGGTGCGATTCCTTCCCGATGCTCGATACCGCCAATCGGCACAGTGGCCGCTGGAGGATCGCGCCTCGATCGATCCGTGTTCACGTTTCCGGAATGCGGCATCGCATCGAGCACACCGATGCCGGCGATTCGCGACGATGAGGACCCGTCAGGTGGAGTGGTTCGGTGGGCGAGGCGCGTCGATCAGGTGAGCCCGGCTCGTGAGGCAGGCGACGGCGCTACTTCTGGATTTTGTCAGCGACAGCGGGCTACCCCTCGGGCCAGACGAGGGATGAGACGAAATAGGTAGCGCCCATGAGGTTCCACATCCGGCGCTGGGCCGCCAGGCGAGGGAGGTACTCGGCCCACGATCCATGCTCGCTCCACCCCTTTTCCGCCACGCCGGGAAGGCGAGGCAGCAGTTGGAACATCAGCTCGTGCTCGTCGGTGATCGTGTCGCTCCAGATCGCTCCCTCGACACCCGCGATTCGCTCGAGCGGCAGGTCCGGCTCGATCGTGGCCGGGTCCCAGTCGAACGCATCCTGCACCGTCCCGCTGCCGTAGACCGACGGAGACAGGCCGATGCTGGCCCGAAGATCCGCCTGCGCCGGGTCGGAGGAATCCTCGGCGTATCGCGTGTCGAGATAGAGCGTGTCGGCCCGCGAGATCAGCACGGAGGCGCCTTGGGCGAGCGCATTCGGGAGATCCTCGGGCGCCCGCAGGAAGGCCCGCACGAACGCGTCACGGACCGCAGGATCGGGAAAGGCGTGCGCCACCCACGAATTGTCGAGATCCTCACTCGCCTTGAGCACGCGTTCCACCAGTTGGGGACTGATCCACAGCTGCATCACGTCGCCGTGAGCGAACCCCGCCCGGGCCGTCTCCTGCCATGCCACGATGCCCTTCCCCGTCGATCGCGCCGCTGCCAGCGCCGCTTCCACGTAGGCGGCGAAGGCCTCGTCGGGCATGGCGATGGCCTCGTCGCCACCGATGTGGAGCCGCCCACCCGGATGGACGCGCGCCATCTCGTCGAAGACGGCCTGAACGAGATTCCACACGCCCGCCACCGTCGGGTCGAGATACTGCAGCGATTCGGGGGCGGCATGCATGGCATCGGTACCGAGCTGAGGATACGCGCGGAGGATGCTGGCGGTGTGCCCGGGAGAATCGAACTCCGGCACCACGGTGATGAACCGCGCGGCCGCGTAGGCAAGCATCTCGGCATAGGCATCCTGGGTGTAGGTACCGCCCGGATGGTCGTTTGCGGTTGGTTGGTCCGAGCGCGCGGTCAGATCGGGCCAGGCCGGCACCTCGAAGCGCCACCCCTCGTTATCGGTGAGGTGAAGGTGCAGCACGTTCATCTTGTAGAGCGCCATCAGGTCGATGACGCGCTTCAGCGTGTCGACCGGATAGAATGTCCGCGCGACATCCACGCTCAGGCCGCGCCAGGCGAAGCGCGGCGCGTCGGCGACCGAAACCGCGTCCAGCGTCGCGCCGGCTTTGCCCGCGCTCTGCGCGAGGAGCTGAAGCAGGGTGGCAGCGCCGCGGAACACCCCCTCGGGCGTCGCTCCGACTATTCGCGCGCGCGCCTCGGATACGTCCAGCCGATACCGCTCGCCATCCGGAGCGACGCCGTCGGCGCGGATTCCGACCGTCGCCTGCCCAGACGGCAATCCCTCGTCGAGTGACAGCACGATCGCCGGGTCGGACCCACCGGTTGCGGACAGCTCGAGAGATGCGAGCGTCGCCGCTTCCTCTGCAAGCCAGTCGGCTATGGGCTGGAGCGCGCGGTCCTCCGCCGCAATTCCTGTCAGTTCGGCAATGGCGAGGGGGGCGCCCGCGGTCACGGTCGTCGACCGGGGCAAAGGGATGACGTCCATCGAAGCCTCACGTGGTGCCAGCGGCGTGGCCACCGGGGTGCTGTCTTGCGCGTCGACGGACCGAGTGAGCGAACTGGTTAGGCCAGCGACGGCGCCGACCCCACCGGTCCTGAGCGCGGCGCGGCGGGAGAACCGGGAAGTCGGCGTATCGGCACCGGCCTCGAATCGTGTGGACATCGTGAGGGCTCCTGCTGCGGTCGGCGAACCGAAATGGCGGGCGATATCCCGCGGGAGACTGGTGCCGGATGCGGTCGCCGGCACCCGCGCTCGCCACCGCAACGGATCTCGTCAGGACAACTGGCGCAGCCGCCGGAGATGGGCAGATGCGGCAGGCGACATGCTCATTGGATGTTCTGGACGCCATTCATTGCGCCATGGTATCAGGTCGTGACGCGATACACAAGCCAAAACGCTGCCGATGCGCGAAGCGAGCTTTGTGATGGTCCGTGAAGAAGCCGGCGATGACGGCGACGGTCGCGGGGTCGCGATTTCCCGAAACC
>JAEVYR010000102.1 GCA_023392645.1 Chloroflexota bacterium
GCCCCGACGCCCGCGAGGATGGCCAGCGCGCGCGGTTCCGGCGACGGCGTCGCGCCGGTCAGGCCGAGCAGCAGCCACAGGATCCCGAGCGCGCCGCCGAGCCACGCGCCGCGCAGTGCCAGCGCGACGGTCCAGGCCAGGCCGAACCGGAACCTGAGGTCGTCGAGCGTGTCGAGCAGCCACGCGCCCGGCGTGCCCGCCGGCGGGTCGATCATGTCAGGCTCGCCAGAGCGGGGCAGGGGAGGGGGCGGCAGCTCATTACCGACCCACCACGGCGCCCACGCCAGCAGCCACAGCTGGTGCGATCGCGAGAGCCGTCGCCACGCACGCGGCAGTGCGGGAGCGTGCAGGGTGGGGATGCCGGGAGCGGCGATCTGGCGATTGCGGATCACGGCGCGCGGGGAAATCATGACCGCGCCTCCTGGCGCGCCAGGTCGGCCATCCCCGGCCACCGGATGCGGCCGGGCGAGCGGTGCCAGCTCCACACTGCCAGCCAGCCAACCAGCGCCACCAGCGCCGCGCCGAGCGCCAGCACCAGTGTCAGGAAGCGATCGTCGAGATCGTCGACGATTGCTTGCGCCAGCACCACCCGCTCCGTGTCGCCGAGCCGGGCGAACGTCGACCCGGCCGCGACGGCATCCTCGCGGGCCGATCGCATCGAGAACCAGTCGTCAAACTCCGTGGTAGCGCGCTGGAGGCGCTCAACGGCGGCGATGCCATCGGTCGCCATGCCGCGCCAGGTGTCGATCAGGCTGCCCGGACGGTGATCCTCGGGCAGCAGCGCGTACTGGTCGACGGCGCGGTCGATCAGCGTCAGCGCCCGGTGGTAGTCGTGGTCCTCCAGCGCTTGCTGGGCATCACCCATCAGCGCTTCCGCCTGCATCCCGACCGACCCCTGCGCGACGATCATCTCCGCCTCGGAGCTGCCGATGCGGTCGTCGAGCGCGGTCGTCACCTGGAGCGTCTGATTCGCGCGGTCGACGGCGGCCTCGTAGGCGCCGCGATCGAACAGGGTCCGCGCCGGCTGAAGATCGAGCGCGGCGAAGGCGTTGGCGCGCCAGCCACCGGCGAACCAGGCGGCGACATAGTCGTCCCACGCCGCGTCGAGTCGCTCGGCGGGCTGCCCGGTGAGCTCGCTGACGACATCGGCCGGCGACGCGTCCGGATCATCACGGAACCCGGCGGCAAGATCGCCGACCATGTTCGCCCCGTAGCGATCGATCAGGAACGACGCGGCCGCGATCCGCGCCGCCTGTGCCGCGTCGGAGTCGAGATCGGCCGTCGCGGTCGGATCGGTGACGAGATCGGCCCACCCCGGCAGGTTGTCGTTGAGGTACGCCTGCTGCGCCAGCGACGCCTGCCGCGCTTGGCGCGCCATCACCGGGCGCTCGATGTAGGCGGCGATGCCATCGACCAGCGGCGCGGGCATGGCGCCGTCGGACACGCCGAGCAGCCAGCGCCGCGCGACGAGGTTGCGGAACATGTTCTCCTGGTCGGTCTTGGAGAGATCGAGGAAGCCGTCGAGACGGACCACCGCCTCGGTCGCGTCGGGGTTTACCGCCGCGACGGTGCCGACCGGCGCCCAGCCATCGCCCGCGGGAAGCTCTCCGGCGAAGCGAATCAGGATCGCCTGGTCCGGCCCCGCCCCGAGCAGGATGGTATCTAGCTCCGATTGCAGATCCGTAAGGGGCTGCTCCCACGATGCAAGGAGCGATCCCGTAGTGACGGCACCCGCGGTATCGACGCGCAGCGCGACCTTGCCGGCACGAGCCGTGCCGGTGTCAGCCGTGTCGGAGCCGTCTTCCACCTGGGCACTCGCGAGCCGCGGCATGAGCGCGAGCAGCATCGCAAAACCGATTAGCAGGGTACCCGCCGGTCGCAAGCGGCCGGTCGGAGTGGTTCGCGCCATGGCGTGTCCTCGTCGAGTAGCCAGCATGTGACCACGGGGAACCAGCGTGCCGCCATCGCGTTCGGGGTGTCGCGACACATCTGGTGCCATCGCCCTGGGGACCCGATTGCGATACGTCGGGGTCAGTATACCCCGCGTCCCGGCAGGTGCTCGTGCTGCAATCGCGTCACCACCCGGTGAGGGCGGCCTCCAGCGCGGCGTCGGGACGATGCGGATGAACGGGAATGGGGAACTCCGGCGCGAAGCCATTCCCTTCGATGCACCGGCCGGCTCGATCGAAGGTCAGGGCCGTGCTGATCGTCGCGATCAGGTGCGGTCCCAGCCGGATCGTGCGGGGCCGGCCGCTGCCGCCGCCCGTGCGCTGCCCAGCAAGATGGACGTGCGGCAGCCCCTGCAATCCCTGAAGAAAATCCTCGGTCGCCGAGTAGCACAGCGGGTCGACCAAAAATCGAACCGGTTTCGTCCAGACCGGCCCCTCGGCCGGCGGCTCGGCGACCAGTGGGTGGGGACGACCCATCGCGCCGGTGACGGTCGAGAAGCAGATCGTGCCGAGCGCCGTCCGGCCCGGCAGGAAACGCGCGCGGGCATCCTGCGCGGCAATCAGCGCGCCGCCGACGTTGCCGCGCAGGTCCACCACCAGCCGCTCGTATCGATCCATCCCGCGCAGCGCGTCGCCGAAGGCGTCATGCCACGCGGCACCGTTGAGCCACCCCCGGATGCGGAGGTAGCCGGTGCGCGAATCCAGCCGGTCGACCGCGATCGGCTCATCCCACGGCAGAGATGGAACCGGCTCCCGCCAGCGCACCTCGCCACCGCCGGCGCGAATCGCGGCCAACGCCACGGTGGTGCCCACCGGCCCCTGCAGCGCCCGATAGCCGATGTTCCACGGCCGCGCGTGTGGCGCGGAGCCGGTGCGCGCCCGCCACGGCGCCAGCTCGGGCACGAGGCAGACGTCGCCCGGCCGCACACCTTCGGACCACGCGACGGAGTTCTTGGGGACCGACCAGAAGCGCGTCGTCATGCCGTCATCGTGAAGCGCGTAGGGGAGCCGACCGTTGACGCGAGCGTCCTTTGCCCACGAGTGGGCATCGTCGAGCGTCGCCATCAGCGTTTGCAGCGTGGCGAGGCCGTCTGCACCGGTCATCTCCGCCTGGGCGCGATCGACGGCGGCAGCCCATCCCGGTGCGCGTTCCGCCAACCGTGGAAAGGTCAACCGCACTTCGGCATCGACCCGGTCGATCGCCGCATCGAGGTTTTCGCAATCGGACGGCACGAGCACGTCCCGACGCCCGGCGATGGCGCTGCGCAGGAGCTGCATCGCGTCGCCCATGCCGGCGACAGTGCCAGCATCGATCACCACGCAATCCGCCTCGCGATCAATCGCGACGACGGGCCCCTCGGGAATATCGGTCCGCGCCGCTCGCCACGCGGCCAGCGGTGGGTTGGCCGACGCGGGGCCGATCAGCACCGCCGGCGTCGCGGCGGGGATGGTGTCGGAAATCGCCACCGGGCAGCCGACCTCGGCCTCCAGCTCCGGCAGCTCGCGCGCGATCAGGGTGATGAACGCGGCAACCGTCTCGTGATCGGGATGGTCAGCCGGCAGCGACGGGAGGATCACAGTCGCGACATCGCGACCCACGAATGGGCGAGCATCGCCGGTCGAGGTCATTCCTCGGCTTTGTCCCGCCGGCGGCGCGACCGATCGGGCCGGCCCTCCTCGAGCGGGGGCCAGGTCGAGCTCGGAGGTCGAGCCCGCTGCTCGTCCTGGCGGCGCGGCCACGCCGCGAAGGCAGGCGGATCATCGTCGGCTTCCGGCGCCGGGTCCGGCTCCGCCGGCGGTCGGGACCGCCGCTTGCGTGGCGCCGGCTCGACGGCTGGCGTGGGCTCGGCCGGATCGCCGGCAACGGTCACGCCATCCGGCTGTGGCTCGGCGACCTCATCGGGATCAGGACCGTATGCCGCCGGTCCGAGGATCGTCTCGCCCTCCTCAACGACGTGGTAGGCACCCTCGCGGTCCTCCTCCTCGTCGTCCGGGACCAGTTCGCCTTCGCCATCGCGCAGCCCGCGCGAGAGCATCCAGCGCCACCCGGCGCGGGCGCTCATGCGCTCGTCACGCACCGCGCGACGCTCGAGAAAGTCGGTGAGGATGACCTGGATTGTCGCCGCGATCGGAATCGCCAACACCGCGCCGATCACGCCCATGAACTGGGTGCCGGCGAGAATCGCGACGAACACCGTCAGCGGGGTGAGGCCGACCGCGCCACGCATCACGCGCGGCACGAGAATCCAGTTTTCCAGCGTCTGCATCGCGACGATGATGATGACCGTCGTGATCGCCAGCTCCCAGCTCATCGTCAGCGCGATCAGGACCGCCGGGATGCCGCCGATCCAGGGACCGACGATCGGGATGATCTCGGTGAGCCCCGCCCAGAGACCGAGCAGCGGCCAGAAATCGAGCCCGATGATGCCGTACGAAACCGTGGCGATGGTGCCGATGATCAGGCACAGCAGCAACTGGCCGCGCATCCAGCGGCCCACCTTGTTCTCGACCTCGGTCCAGAGCCCGTCCACCCGATCACGCATCTGCGGTGTGAGCGCATCGAGGATGAGCCCGCGCAGCAGGCGTTTTTCCAGCAGGTAGTAGAACGTCATCACCAGCAGCGTTATCGTCGACACGAGACCGCCGGTGATGCTGGTCACGACCGGGATCACGCGGTCGATGGCGTCCTGCGAGACGTTGACCTGCTCGTCACCCTCGACCAGCTCGATCGCGCGGTCAAGTACGCCGACACCGGGTCCGCTGAGCAGGCCGTTATCGCCGGACCGCCATTCATCTCGCAAATCGCGGAGCTGGGACGGCGCCTTGTCGGCGAAGTCATTGACCTGATCGGCAATACCCGGCGCGATCGCGACAACGAGCAACGCCAGGGCGCCAATGATGACCACGTAGACGGCGAGGATGGCGGCCGGCCGCGGGAAGCGCTGCTTTTGCAGGAACCGCACCGGCCCCTCGAGGATCGTGCCGAACAGCAGCGCCAGCAGCCCGAGCACCAGCACGAGTTGCACCTGCGTCACGATCCAGAACAGGATCAGCACGAGGAACAGCGCCGCCGGGGTCAGGCTGGGCCGGCTCGCCCCTGACGGCTCCGGCGTGGTCCTCATTGACATGGAGGGATCGCTCGCTTTGCGCAATCGGCCAGGGCTACGATGGGTCGATCAGCGGCTCGACCGCCCACCACTCGGGATCGAGCGCGTCGACATCATGGAAGTGGCGCTGCTCGATCTTCGCGCGCCCCCAGGCGGTGGTGAACTCGAAGTACTCGCGGCCGTCGACCACCACCCGTCGGGCGATGCCGAACGGCCGGTTGACCGGAAACACCTCGCGCGGCGGATCGGCCGTGAACTCGGCCTGGAACCACCCGTGCTCGGCGCAACGCCCAGCGTGAATCGTCCAGTCGATGTCGGCGGTGAGCCCACCCATCTTCCGCGTCTGCACGCGCTCGAACCCGCCGCCACAGACCGGGCAGCGCATGGGGGTGCGCGCGCGAACATTGTCGCGCCGGACATCCATCGGCAGAATGCGTGAGTTGACCACCGTGCGTCGTCTCCATGGGTTGCTGCGATGCCCGTTCGGGCGGGCGCGGCCGCTCTTCCGGCGCGGCGCCGGCCGATGGCCCGATTTGCCCCCAGTCTACCATCCGTCTCCGTGCCAACGGGGCGGTTGGCGTGCTTCCTGCGGTATGCTGAAGGCATGTGCCGGACCGGATAGACCTGTACCGGGGAGGATTGCGAGGCGCCATGGTCAAGCCAGATTGGGAAGTCACCCGTAACGAGCTCATCGACACCTACAAGACGCTCAACTTTCGCGTTCGCGGCCGTGCCGAGGACGAGATGACCGCCGATCACGGCGGCGACTCGATCCGGGCCGAGATCGCGGCCATGCGCCAGCACGAGCTGAAATTCGCGAAGAGTCTCACGAACGCGCTGCTCGGCGACACGTCCGGGCAGGTCGACGAGGACGAAACCGTCGGCCTCGTCGGCGACGAATCGACCAACGTCCTCATCTCGCAGTTCGGCAGCGCCCGCGCCACCACCCTCAACACGATCTCCAGCCTCGATGACGAGATGTGGGACAAGCCGTTGGTCGGCAACCAGCGCGTGCAGGATCTGGCAAAGGAGCTGGCGGAGAGCGATCGCGGCCACATGGACAAGATCACGCGCATGCTCGGCGTGTGATGCGCCGAGGCGCGCGATTGTGAGCGCTCATCCTTCCAGGACGCCCATGACACAGGACTCCAATCGCAGCGCACAAACGCAGTGGGGGCGGCAGCCCGAGCCGCCGCCCGCGCCGGCCTGGTGGCAGGCCGTGCTCACCGTGCCCAGCCTGCTGGCGCACATCGTTATCATGCTCGGCGTGTGCAGCGCGCTCACCTTCGTCAACCTGCTCGCCGGACCACGCGTCTGGTGGTCGCTGGCGATCCTCGTGATCTGGCTGGCGCTGGTGATCGTCCACGCCATCGGCGTCGGCTCGCGCTCGTTCCTCCTCGGCGAGGACGACGATGCGCCCGCGCGGCCGGTTCGAAACCAGAGCGCCGAGCCGATCGGTCCGAAGGTCCCGGGCCGGCTGACCCTCCCGAAGCGCGACACCGCGTCGGATGCCACCGTGCCGAAATCCTGGGCGCTGTCCGAAGACAGCCCCGCGACGGGCTGGGCCGCATCGCCCTCGCCCAACGGCGAGCCGGCTCCCGTGCCGCCGCCGACGGATGAAAAGATCCCCTGGCGCGCCGCCACCGATATCGCCTGGCTGCGTCGTCCCCGGTCCGCCGCGACCGACAATGACGACCCGCCCACCTCCAAAACGGCGTCATCGTGACCGAGCTGCGTTCGCGTTGTGAGGTCACGCGGGACTTCACCGTGGCGGTGTTCGTGGTCGATCGCGGCCGCGTGCTCCTGCACAAACATCGCAAGCTCGGCAAATGGCTGCCGCCGGGCGGCCACATCGAGCCGAATGAGCTGCCCGACGTCGCCGCGCTGCGCGAGGTGGCCGAGGAGGCCGGCATCGCCGTCCGCCTCGTCGGCGGGCGGGGATTGCCGCGGGACTACCCCGACCAGCCGGTCCAGCTCATCGTGCCGGAAGGCATCCAGGTCGAGTTCATCGCCGAGGATCACGAGCACATCGACCTCATCTACTTCGCGGTGCCGGTCGATCCCGAGGAGCCAATCGACCCCGACTTCCGCTGGCTTTCGCCGGACGAGCTCGTCACCCACCCGGTGACCGATGAGATTCGCGACTGGTGCGAGCGAGCGGTGCGCAAGACCGCCGAGTGACACGGTCGCCTCGGATCATCGCCGCGCGTATCATTGCGTAGTACCGCCCCTGTGGCGGCGCCATTCGACGGCCTACGCATGGCCGGCGTCCCAGGTGGTTTCCCATGACGCTGCTTCCGGATTCGGCATGAGGCGAGACTCCCGGATCGTCTCGTGGTCGCCGATGACCGCCAAGCGCTGGCCTACCCGCAAGTGGATCGGCTCGGAAACGTGGGTCGATGGCACGCGCATATTCGCGCGCATCGCACCCGGCCAGACGGTGGATAGTCCGCCGATCCTGATGCTGCACGGGCTGGTCGTCTCGAGCTCCTATTTCCGGCCGGTGGCGCACCACCTCGACGAGCGCTTCTCGCTCTACATCCCCGACCTGCCCGGTTTCGGGCGCAGCTCGGCGGGAGCCGTGCGGGATCTCGACGGCATGATCGATGCGCTCTTCGCGTGGATGGATGTGCACGGGCTGGAATCGCCGGTGGTCATGGCGAATTCGCTCGGGTGCCAGGTCGCTTCGCTGCTGGCGACGCGGCATCCGGAGCGCGTCTCGGCGCTGGTGATGGTCGCCCCGACGATGGACCCCAGCGTCTCCGGACCGATCGGCGTGACGCTGCGCGGTCTTCGGGACATCCCGCGCGAGCGCCAGAGCCTCTGGCGCATCTGGATCCCGGATTTCCTCCTCGCGGGGCCGGTGCTCGCGTTGCGCTGGCTCATGATCTCGCTGCGCGACGACCAGCTATCGCGGCTGCCACGCATTCGCCAGCCAGTCGTGGCAGTCGCGGGCGAGCGCGACCCGATCTGTCCGGTGTCGTGGGTCCGTGCGTTTGCCGGGAAGGTGCCGCGTGGGCGGATCGAGGTGATTCCCGGCGCGCCGCACGCCATGAACTACAGCGCGCCCGACGCGCTGGCCCGCATCGTCGCCGATCTGGTAGAGAATGGGGACGGGTGGTAAAGACCGGCCTTGCGCCGGTCCGGAACGACGACCCTTCAGGCCGTCACTCGGTAGCCCCGGGTCCTGGGCCCGGCGACTCGCGGCGGCGTCAGCGGTCGCTAGCGCTGCACCAGGGAGAGGAGATCCCTGCGCAACGGCGAGGCGCCCACATTCAGGCAGTGGCTGACGATGCGAGTGCCGC